>NZ_CBCRZX010000007.1:67443-120980 GCF_965137155.1 Stackebrandtia soli | reverse complement strand
CGCAACTCGTGCTGCATCCGGGTGTCGACGATCCCCGGATAGATCGTCGACACGCGCACCCCGGCCTGTCGCTCCTCGTCTCGGAGGGCGTCGGCCAGCGCCTTCAGTGCGTGCTTCGACGCGGCGTACGCCGCGAACATCGGCGACGCCTTCATTCCGGCGCCCGAGTTGACGAAGAGGACGAGGCCGCGTGACGCCCGCAGCGCCGGGAGCAACGCCCGGGTGAGTTCCGCGGGCGCGATCGTGTTGACGGTCAGGTGATCCCGCCATGAGTCCACATCGGTGTATTCGACGGGTGCCGCGTGCGCGATGCCGGCGCAGTGCACGATCACGTCGAGTCGATCGATGTGGGCTACGGCGGTCGCGAGGGAACCGGGTTCGTTGAGGTCCGCGTGGATCGTCGGCCCCGGGTGGTCCTCCAGCGCCGCGCGATCGCGGCCGAGCGCGATCACCGTGTCGCCTCGTTTGGTGAGCAGCGAGGTCAGTTCCGCTCCGATTCCGCGATTCGCTCCGGTTACCAGGATGGTCTTCGTCATGTGCGAAGCGTATTCCCCGGGCCGTCGGTTGTGCCGTGCGGCCGTCGCTCGGACACCTCAATGGACGCGGCGGTCGTCGACCGATGTCGGTGGCGGTTCTCGGTGACGTCGGGTAAGCGTTGGGGCCGAAGCGTTCGGTACTGTCTGGAATCGGGATCGGCTGGAGAAGGAGGCTTGAATGGGTGCTCCCTGGAGATCCTTCGTGGTCGGATCCGTGTGTGTCGCGCTCGTGAGCGCCTGCGCCTCCGATGGTCCGCCGGAACCGGTGGAGACGGTGAAGGCGGAGGAGGAACCGCCGACGTCGGCTTTCGAGTCGATGGACGACGTGATGCGCTTGTGCGGCGCGACCGACGGCTTGGACGGCCACGAGGACTTCGCGGAGTACACGGGGGAGGGACCGCATCCGATCGTGATCGCGACGAACGCGATCGAGTTGGATTCGGCCTATCGGGTGTACGGCGTGGTCGACACCGAGGGCGTCGGCAACTGGGGGATCAACGAGGAGCACGAGGACTACGTTGAGGGCGGGTGGGCGCCGCAGACCCCTACGGACGCGCAACTCTTGGCGTGCGGCGCCACGAGCACGGGCGAAAAGATCCACACCTGTGAGTACGAGGATGTGCTCTTCGGCTACGAGCGGTCGGCCGATCTGGTCGCTCAGACGTATTCTTTCACCGTCTACGAACTTCGCACGGGCCGAGTGGTGGACACAATGGAATACGAGGCGGCGAATGTGCCGTGCCCCTACGAATATCCCGACGGCGCGGAGGCTTCGGATCTCGTGTCGCTCATCTCGGACGGTCAGCTGCACGACCTGTTCGTCGATCTGGTCACGGATCCCGCTCGCGCCGCGTGACGATCGCGGGACTCGTGACGCGAATGGTCTTCGTCATGAGCGCAGCGTGCCCCCTCTAGTCTTCAATGCGTCCCGGTCCGGCCCCCTGTTTCATCTCAGTGGACACAACGGTTGAGGTGCGCGCATGGTCGCCGTGCTGGTGACGCTGTTTCGTTACCTGGGAGTAACCCAATGGTCGGCCCATTCTGTTTCGCTGAGGTGTCGTCCCGATCTTGAGACGACCTGCGTTCGTGGCAGATCACGACCATCCGCCATTTCATGGAGTATTTAAATATGTCCATTCGGACTAAGCGCCTGATCGGTGGTGGCGCCGCCGCCGCCCTCGTTCTGGGCGTGGCCATCGCGACGGTGCCCTCCGCCTTCGCCGATGCCAAGACCACCGACATTCAGCTGTTGGCCATCAACGACTTCCACGGCAACCTCGAACCGCCGTCGGGTTCGTCCGGGAAGGTCAAGGCTCTCGACGACAACGGTGAACTGGTCGAGATCGAGGCCGGCGGCGCCGAATACCTCGCCACCCACCTGGAGCAGGCCCGCGAGGGCCACGACAACTCGCTGACCGTCGCCGCCGGCGACCTCATCGGCGGCAGTCCGTTCCTGTCGGCGGCCTTCCACGACGAGCCGACGATCGAGGCGCTCGAAAGCCTCGGTCTCGACGTCTCCGCCGTCGGTAACCACGAGTTCGACGAGGGCATCGAGGAACTGCGGCGCATCCAGTTCGGCGGTTGCCACGAGGTCGACGGCTGCGTCGACGAGGACAACCCCTACGACGGTGCCGACTTCCCGTTCCTGGGCGCCAACGTCGTCAACAAGCGCACCGGACTGCCCGAGCTTCCCCCCGTGTGGGTCGAGCGGATGCCCGGCGGCGCCAAGGTCGGCTTCATCGGCATGACCCTCGAAGGCACCGGCAACATCGTCAGCCAGGAAGGCATTAAGAACCTCACCTTCAAGGACGAGGTGAAGACCGCCAACCTCTACACCGCGCTCCTCGAGCTGATCGGCGTCAAGTCCGTCGTGGTCCTGTTGCACGAGGGCGGCATGCCCGCCGGCGACGCCTACAACTACGACTGCGACTCGCCCGGTCCCGGCGACGGCATCTCCGGTCCCATCGTCGACATCGCCGAGAACCTGGACTCCCAGATCGACCTGGTCATCACCGGGCACACCCACCAGGCGTACACCTGCACCATCGACGACCCCTCCGGCCAGCCCCGGCTCGTCACGTCCGGTTCGTCCTTCGGTCGTCTCTTCACCGAGATCAACATGGAGTACGACCACCGGTCCCGCGACATCGTGCGCACCAGCATCGCCGCCGAGAACAAGGTCGTCACCCGTGACGTCGCCCCCGACCGCACGCAGTCCGATCTGATCGAGAAGTACAACACCCTCGTCGAGCCGATCGCCAACCAGACCGTCGGTTACATCGCCGAGGACATCCCGATGGGCGAGACCCGCGACGTCGAGTCCCCCATGGGCGATCTGATCGCCGACACCCAGCTCGCCGCGACCGCCGACGAGGCCACCGGTGCCGCTCAGATCGCGTTCATGAACCCGGGTGGCGTCCGTGCCGACCTCAGCTACGAGGCATCCGGCAGCGAGGGCGACGGCGTCGTCAGTTACGCCGACGCGTTCACCGTCCAGCCGTTCAACAACTACCTGGTCACGATGAACCTGACCGGTGAGCAGATCATCGCCGCTCTCCAACAGCAGTTCTCCGGAGCCAACCAGCAGAAGAACCTCATGCTGCAGCCCTCCGAGGGATTCACCTACACGGTGGACTCCACGGCGACCGGCGCTGACAAGGTGATTGTGGACAGCATCGCGCTGAACGGTGAGGCGCTCGACCCGGCCGCGACGTACCGGGTCACCGTCAACTCCTTCCTCGCGGACGGCGGCGACGGCTTCGCCGCGTTCGCCGAGGGCACCGACCGCCTGGTCGGCGCCCTCGACATCGACGCGTTGAAGGCCTGGTTCGCCGAGCACACCTCGGAGTCGAACCCAGCGTCGGCCCCGATCGCCGACCGGATCACCATCCAGTAACGACACCGTCCCCCGGTGTGTCGCCGGGCCGTCCGCACTCGTGGACGGCCCGGCGCTTTCCGTTCCGACCAGCGTGTGGCCCGACCGTTCATCCGCACACCGGTACGGTATGGACATGCCTGGCCGTACACCGGCGGCGAAGAAGACAGCCGCCCGCAAACGCACGACTCCAGCGCGTGCCCGTGGCGCCGGGGCGCCCGCGCGCAAGATGAGCGCGCCCCGCAAGCGCGCCGCGGCGAAGACCACCGCCCGCAAACGCCGCCCAGCCAAGGAGATCCCCGGCCCGCTCGAGGCCTCCGGGATGGCCCTGCGCGGTTTGTGGACCGGCATGTCGCGTTCCGTCGGGTGGGTCGCCCGATCCATCGGCAAGGAGGCCGCGACCGCCCGCGAGATCGACAGCGCGCATCGCCGTGACGGCCTCGGCCTCGCCGTTCTCGGGCTAGCGATCCTGCTCGCGGTCGCGCTGTGGTTCGACTCGGGCGGCCCGGTCGGGTACTACCTGTCGTTCGGAGTCCGCTGGCTCATCGGCGTGGCCGGGATGGCATTGCCGCTGCTGTTGGGGCTCGGCTCCATACGGATTATGCGACAGGCGTCCAATCCGGAGGCTCACGGACGAGGCGTCGTCGGTTGGACGGCACTGGCGATCGGCGCCGTCGGCATGATCCATCTCGGCAACGGCCTCCCATCCGACCCTGCGGGTCTGCGCGGTGCCGGCGGCCACGCGGGGCGCGTGGTCGGCGGCGCCCTGGAAGCCGCCGTCTCGGCGTGGGTCGCCGCGCCGTTCCTGGCTCTCGTCGTCGCGTTCGGACTGCTCGTCATCACCGCCACGCCGGTCAACCAGATCGGGCCCCGACTGAGATCCCTGTGGGAACTGGCGACGCGCGGCGGTCAAGTGGAGGACACCGGTGTCCCCATGGAGGCCGCGGAGGACGAGCCCAAGCCGCGTCGCCGTCCCGCGAAACGCCGTCAAGCCTCCCTTGTCGATGACGGTGACGGGGACGACGCGGGCATCGACATCCTCGCCACCGAACCCGCCACTCCGGTGCGCCGGGACTCGGTGCCCAAGCGCGTTCCGCCGGAGAAGGTCCCCGAACGGCGCGAACCGCCGTCCCACACGGCCCCGCCCGGGAAGGCGCGCCAGCCCGCCCTTTCCGAGGTCGAACCGGGGGACTACCGGCTTCCCCCGCCGGACCTGTTGAGGTCGGGACCACCCTCCAAGTCGCGCAGCAAGGCCAACGACGTCGTCATCGCGGCGCTCCAGGAGGTCTTCGAACAGTTCAACGTGGACGCCGCCGTCACCGGTTTCACCCGGGGTCCGACGGTCACCCGCTACGAGGTCGAGCTCGGGCCGGCGGTCAAGGTCGAGCGAATCACCCAGCTGTCGCGCAACATCGCCTACGCCGTGAAGAGCCCCGACGTGCGGATCCTCAGCCCGATCCCGGGCAAGAGCGCCGTCGGCGTCGAGATCCCGAACACCGACCGGGAGGACGTGTCCCTGGGCGACGTGCTGCGCAGCGGTGTCGCCACGGGCGACAGTCACCCGATGGTGATCGGTCTCGGTAAGGACATCGAGGGCGGCTTCGTCGTCGCGAACCTCGCGAAGATGCCGCATCTTCTGGTCGCGGGGGCCACCGGCTCCGGGAAGTCCAGTTGTATCAACACCATCCTCGTTTCCATTTTGTCCCGATCGACGCCGGATCAGGTACGGCTGCTCCTCATCGACCCCAAACGCGTCGAACTGACCGCCTATGAGGGAATCCCGCACCTGGTCAACCCGATCGTGACCAATCCGAAGAAGGCCTCGGACGCTCTACAGTGGGTTGTCAAGGAGATGGACATGCGCTACGAGGACCTCGCGGCCTCGGGCGTGCGCCACATCGACGACTTCAACCGCAAGGTCCGTGCCGGGAAGATCAAGCCGCCGCCCGGATCAGAGCGGGTGTACAAGCCGTACCCGTACCTGCTGGTGATCGTGGACGAGCTCGCCGACCTGATGATGGTCGCCCCCCGTGACGTCGAGGACGCGATCGTCCGCATCACGCAGCTGGCGCGGGCTGCGGGCATCCACCTCGTCCTCGCCACCCAGCGCCCGTCGGTCGACGTCGTCACCGGGCTGATCAAGGCGAACGTGCCGTCCCGGCTGGCGTTCTCCACGTCCTCCCTGGCCGATTCGCGCGTCATCCTCGACCAACCGGGCGCCGAGAAGCTCATCGGGCAGGGCGACGGCCTGTTCCTGCCGATGGGCGCCAGCAAGCCCGTGCGCATCCAGGGCGGCTGGGTCAACGACGGGGAGATCGAGAAGATCGTCGGTTTCGTCAAGGACCAGCGCGAACCCGAGTTCGCGCCCGACGTGCTCACCGTCGCCGCCCCGAAGAAGCAGATCGACGAGGAGATCGGCGAGGATCTCGACATCCTCCTCCAGGCGGTCGAACAGGTCGTCACGAGCCAGTTCGGGTCGACGTCCATGCTTCAGCGCAAGCTACGTGTCGGTTTCGCCAAGGCGGGTCGGCTCATGGACCTCATGGAGACCCGGGGCGTCGTCGGACCGTCCGAGGGCACCAAGGCGCGCGACGTGCTCGTCAAACCCGACGAACTCGACGCCCTCCTGGAGAAGATCCGCGGCGGAAGCTGAGCCCTCCGAATGGGCGATATATCGACTGCGAGGGCTTGGGGCGCAACGGAATCTTTCTTGCCTCCGTGCCGAGGCGCCGCGCCCGGCGTCGGGTTCGTCGTGTCCTCGGGCACAAGTCGAGGCCCCGCCTACCGGCAAGTTATCCATATAGGATGTGCTGTCTGTCGGTGAAGGGAGTCAGCATGAACGTCGACGTCCTCGGGGATCCGTACCGCGCCCGCGTCATCGACTGCGGCCGGGACGACGAGGGTCCTCTCGTCGCTACGCTCGTGTCCCGTCCGGCCAGGAAACCGACCGGCCGCGCGGTGTTGTTCCTGCACGGTTACGTCGACTACTTCTTCCACACGCACGTGGCCGACGCGCTCGTCGACCTCGGTTTCGACTTCTACGCCCTCGACCTGCGCCGTTCGGGCCGGAGCCTGCGCCCCGGCCAGACTCCGTACTACATGGACAGCGTGGAGGAGTACTTCGAGGAGATCGACGCCGCAGTCGACATCATTCGGCGCGTGGACGGACACGACACCCTCGTCATGCTCGCGCACTCGACGGGAGGCCTCACCGCCGCGCTGTGGGCACACGATCGCCGCCGGGACGGCCTCCTCGACGCGCTCGTCCTGAACAGTCCGTTCCTGGACTTCGCGGGCGGGCCGCTCGCCCGGGCGACGGTCCTGCCCGCGCTCCTGTTGCTCGGACGGTTCCGGCCCCGCGCGCATCTCGCCCGGCGCTCGTCGGGCGTGTACGGGCGGAGCCTGCACGTGTCGCGGGACGGCGCCTGGGACTACAACCTCGACTGGAAGCCCATCGGATCGCTTCCTCCCCGGGCGGGTTGGGTGCGGGCCGCGCGGCTGGCGCAGCGCCGCGTCCACGCGGGCCTCGCCATCGACGTGCCGATCCTCGTCGCCTGCTCGACCGGCAGCTATCTCAAGGGCGTGTGGAACGAGCGGGCGAGCCGCAACGACACCGTCCTCGACACCAATCTGATCGCCCGGTGGGCCCCGATGCTCGGTCGGCACGTGACGGTGACGCGGGTCGACGGCGGGCTGCACGACCTCACACTGTCCGAGGTGGGTGTCCGGCGCGTCCTGTCGGACCGCTTCCGGCGCTGGGTCGAGGCGTGGGTGCCGACCGGGCGGACCGCGGACGCCTGATCGCTCGAACGTCGGTGACAAGCAGTCGACCACCAAGGGGGATTTGCGATAGCCACATCTAGATATTGCTATATATCGCGCCCGAGGTATGCGAGCAGTCGATCGGCGGCGCTCGCCTCGTCCGAGATCGACGTCTCCTCGCTGAAGTTCACCCCCATCGCCGAGCGCGGGAACCCCGCGAAGAACGCTCGCCAACTGGCGAGCACGCGTTCCACGTCGTCGGGGGCGAAACCCGCGTCGGTGCGCAGACCGCGCGCCAGGTCGAGGCCGTGCGTCAGAAGTTCGTTCACGACGTGCTGGACGGTGACCTTCCCCGGCTGCGGGCCGATCGGTGTCGGCGCCACGGTCTCGAGGTAGCCCTCGGCGGCGAACGCGCGACCGGCCCGCGCGGCCTGCACACCGACGGCGGCGATCGGGTCGGGATAGTTGGGTTCGTTGGGCGGCATCTGACCCGTCTCCGCGAGATTCGCGAACTCGTCGTCGATGTCGGCGAGGTGCGTCACGAGCCGCCGGAACGTCCAATCGCCGAGGCCCGACGGTTCGTCCAGCCGCGCGGGATCGACGTCGCCGACCAGGCGGGTCACGGCATCGGTGACACGGCCGTGGGCGGCGAGCACGTCGTCGAAGGTCACATAGCTCTCCACGAAATCGATCATCCGTCTATCGTCACCCGTCGGTGCGACAGGGACGAGGATTTCGGGGGTGCGGACCGCTTTCCCTCGGTTGCCTAGGCGTCGGCGACGAGCGTCGCCGCGCCGAACGACACTCCGAAGCGGACACACCAGATGGACACGCTCGACACCTTGTCGAGGTCCACTGAGTCGGGAACGGGGTACGCCTGGTCTCCCTTGTTGCCCTTCAGTTCCCCGAGCTCGGCGTGGTATCCGTCGTCGAAGACGAACCACTCGTTCGGGTCCACCGCTTGATCGGTGAGCCAGACGCGCAGGTCGGGGCCGTTCGACGTGTCGAGCCCGTGGAAGACGATCTGATGTGTCCCGTCGGCGTTTCGGATCAACTGGGCGGTGCCGGTGGTCTCGTGCTCCTGCGTCACGAATTCGCCATCGGAGACCACGCTCGGCCCGTCCGGTTCGGGATCGTCCTCGCCGTCATCGCGTTCCTCCGGTTCGATCGTCGGCACCGTCTCGTCGACCGTGACGTCGTAGAGCAGGGTCTGCGGGGCGAACCAGTACACCGCGCCACCGATGAGCAGGATCGCGGCGACTACGGCGGCCCAGCGGGGGCCGGTCATGATGCGACGTGTCATGCGTCCATCCGATCAGGGCAAGCGTCCTATCGCCAGGGGTTGGCTCCTTACGTCAGTATTACGTCCCGAACCGGCAGCTCACGACGGTCGCGCCGGTGACTATGGCGGGTGTCGCACCGCTTGGTGGCCGAGACGTTTCGGGGGTCCTCGTACCGATAGGTAGTCTCGTGGGGTGTCAGATGCCGCTCCCGCACAGTCCGTTCGTCGCGTTGCCGTGATGACCCTGGGCTGCGCCCGCAACGAAGTCGACTCCGAGGAGCTCGCCGCCCGGCTCGCCCAAGGGGGTTGGCAGGTCACCGACGACAGCGACGGTGCCGACGTCGTGATGGTCAACACCTGCGGGTTCATCGAGCAGGCGAAACAGGACTCGATCGACACCCTGCTCGACGCCTCCGACACCGGCGCCAAGGTCGTCGCGACCGGGTGCCTCGCCGAGCGCTACGGTCGCCAGCTCGCCGACAGTCTTCCCGAGGCCGACGCGGTCCTCGGCTTTGATCACTACCCCGACATCGCCGCCCGACTCGACGCGATCGTCGCGGGCGAGGAGATCGCCTCGCACGAACCGCGCGATCGACGCAAGCTGCTGCCGATCACTCCGACCGAGCGCAGCGCGACCCAAGCGGTCATTCCCGGCCACGCCCCGGCATCGCGAGCCGACGAGGATGACCACCGACCCCAGCATCTGCCGGTCCTGCGCCGCCGTTTGACGGGCGGACCCGTCGCGAATCTGAAGATCGCCAGTGGTTGCGACCGGCGGTGCGCGTTCTGCGCGATCCCGACGTTCCGGGGCGCCTTCGTCTCGCGCTCGCCGGAGGAGATCCTCGCCGAGGCCGCGTGGTTGGCGAGTGAGGGCGTGCGGGAGTTGACTCTCGTGAGCGAGAACACGACGTCCTACGGCAAGGACCTCGGGGACGTCGCGGCGCTGGACAAGCTGTTGCCGCAGTTGGCGGCCGTCGACGGCATCAGTCGTGTTCGGTTGTCCTATCTGCAGCCCGCTGAGCTGCGGCCGTCGCTGATCGAGGCGATCGCTCGCACCGAGAAGGTCGCGCCGTACTTCGACCTGTCGTTCCAGCACTCCAGCCGCTCGTTGTTGCGTCGGATGCGCCGCTTCGGATCGACTGACGGCTTCCTCGAACTCCTCGAGTCGGTTCGGGCGCTGAGTCCACTGGCGGGTGCGCGGACGAACGTCATCGTCGGTTTCCCCGGCGAGACGGAGGAGGACGTGGCCGAGCTCGAGCGCTTCCTGACGAACGCCCGGCTCGACGCCATCGGCGTTTTCGCATACTCCGATGAGGATGGCACCGAGGGAGTCGACCTCGATGGTCACGTCGACCCCGACGAGATCGCCAAACGCTACGAGCACTTCAGCGTTCTCGCCGAGGAGCTGTCGTCGCAGCGCGCGGCCGAGCGCGTCGGCGAGACGATCTCGGTGCTGATCGACGCCGTCGACGACGACGGTGTGGACGGTCGTGCCGAGCACCAGGCCCCGGAGGTCGACGGCAACACCGCTCTCATCGGTGACGTCGACGACCTGCGTCCTGGCGACATCGTGACCGCCAAGGTCGTTGACAGCATCGGAGTCGATCTCGTGGCCGAGATCGTCTCTTCCGGCTGAGGACGCGTCGGTGCCGTCGCGGGAATTGGTGGCAGGGGATCAGATGACCAACTCTGTCTACAATGTAGCGAATGCGCTCACTGTGCTGCGGCTGGTGCTCGTGCCGGTGTTCGTCGCCTGCTTCATCGAGTCCGACTTCACGAATCGACAGTGGCTGATGATCGCGGCCGCCGTGTTCCTCTTCGCGTCCGCGACGGACTTCGTCGACGGCTGGCTGGCGCGCCGACACGACCTCGTCACGTCATTCGGGAAGATCGCGGACCCCATCGCCGACAAGGCCCTCACCGGAACCGCCCTGGTCCTGCTGTCGGCGTGGGACGCGCTGCCGTGGTGGGTCACCATCGTCATCCTCGTGCGGGAGATCGGCATCACGCTCCTGCGGTTCTGGGTGATCCGCTTCGGCATCATCGCGGCCAGCCACGGAGGCAAGATCAAGACGGTTCTCCAAGTCGTCGCGATCGGCTGGTACCTGTGGCCGACGACCGGCGTCCTGGGCGACATCGGACCGTGGATCATGGGCGCGGCGACGATCGCGACGGTCGTCACCGGGATCGACTATCTCGTCCGGGTCTTCGCGATTCGCCGTCGAGGCAAGGCCGCCTGATACCGTCGCTCTGGTGACGACGGCGACACCTGACACCACCGACGACGACATCTACGCCCTGGCCACCCGCATCGTGGCGCAACTCACGTACCGTCGCGAACGGATCGCGGTCGCCGAATCGTTGACCGGGGGGCTGCTCGCGGCGGCGATCACCGCCGCGCCGGGCGCCTCCGACGTGTTCACGGCCGGCATCGTCGCCTACCTCCCGGAGACGAAGACCGCGCTCCTCGGCGTACCCGCCTCGATCATCGACACGGCAGGCGTCGTGTCGAAACCGGTCGCGGAGGCGATGGCCGTCGGCGCGGCCGAACACGGCAACGCCGACTGGGGGATCGGGACGACCGGCGTCGCCGGTCCCGCCGCACACGGCGGGCGACCACCCGGCGACGTCGTCATCGGCCTGCGCTCGCCCGACGGCTCGGTGCACAGTGTCGAGCACCGGTTGAACGGCGACCGGGGCACGGTGCGACGCCAGTCCGTCGCGGCCGCGTTGCGCTTGCTGCTCACCGGAATGACGGACGTTGCGAATTGATAGAGCCGGGGCGGAGTAATCTGGCCTCCTGCCCGGTTATACGGCTAGTGCCGTTGCACGGCTGCCCTCGGATCAGACAGGAGATGACGATGGTCTTGCTGCGTCGAGTCATCGGTGAGACGCTGCGGAGCCGCAGGCGCGCCCAGCAGCGCACCCTGAGGGACGTCTCTGCGTCCGCGAATGTCAGCCTCGGATACTTGTCGGAGATCGAACGCGGACACAAGGAGGCGTCGAGCGAACTGCTGTCGTCGATCTGCGACGCGCTGGACGTCCGACTGTCCGAGGTGTTGGGCGACGTCACCACGACTGTCGCCAAGGAAGAAGGCGCCGTCGTCGCGCCCGCGGAGCTGCGCGATCGTGTGGGCGCTCTCGTGGGGATGCACGATCTCGGCAAGCCAGGGGAGGCGTTCACGGCACCGAAGCCGTCGACCGCTCCGCAACAGGAGAACCGCCCCGTCTCGGCGCCGACGTCGCTGGCCGCCGTACGCGCGCGGCGTGCCCGTCCCGGTTCGCACCGTTCCGCCAACCCCAAGGCGAGCGTCGCGGCGTGAGATATGGCGGTCAACCCGGCGCGGGTTGGGCGAGATGTTGCCCGGCACCATAGACTTGGTTGATTGAACCGCTGAAGACACTGGAAGGATCGCACCAATGGCCAATCCCTTCGTCAAGGGTTGGAAGTACCTGATGGCGCTGTTCGGCGCCAAGATCGATGAGCACGCCGATCCGAAGATCCAGATTCAGCAGGCGATCGAGGAGTCACAGCGGCAACACCAGGCGCTCGTGTCACAGGCCGCCGCCGTCATTGGCAATCAGCGCCAGCTGGAGATGAAGCTGTCCCGGACGATGTCGGAGGTCGAGAAGCTTCAGGCGTCGGCCCGGCAGGCGCTCGTCCTCGCGGACAAGGCACGTGCCGAAGGCGACGAGAAGAAGGCGGGGGAGTTCGAGAACTCCGCGCAGTCGTTCGCGGCGCAGCTGGTGTCGGCCGAGCAGTCGATGGAGGACCTGAAGACCCTCCACGACCAGGCGATCAACGCCGCCGAGCAGGCCCGTCAGGCCGTCGAGAACAACTCGATGATGCTTCAGCAGAAGCTCGCCGAGCGGACGAAACTGCTCAGCCAGTTGGAACAGGCGAAGATGCAGGAGACGATCGCCACCTCGTTGGAGTCCATGTCACAGCTGGCAGCCCCCGGCAATGTGCCCAACATGGATGAGATCCGAGACAAGATCGAACGCCGTTACGCCACCGCGATGGGCCGCGCCGACCTCGCCAGCAACTCGGTCGAGGGTCGCATGATGGAGGTCCAGAAGTCCACCATCGACATGGCCGGATCGTCGCGTTTGGAACAGATCCGGGCGAGCCTCTCCGGCGAGAAGCTCGGCTCCCAGGACAAGGCGATCGGCTCGTCGACCGACGGCGCCAGCGTCTCCCGTTTGGACGAGATCCGCGCCAGCCTCGGCAAGGACAAGGACTCCGCGACGGGCTGACGACCCGCCGCACACCGACCACGGCACGGCCCGGCTCATCGCCGGGCCGTCGCCCTATTCGAAACGCGAGGTGACATGAACGAGTCGATGCGTCGACGACACGTCGTGCCCTGGTCGGAGAGGGAGAAGTCATGAGGTTGTTCAGCGGTGTGCCCACTCACCTGAAGCGTCTCCGTTCGCGGAAGCGCGCGGCGCGGAGGTGGAGCGTCCTCGCGGGCCTGTTCGGCGGCGTCTCCGCCGTCGCGGTCCCGCTCGGCGGCCTCACCGCGGTCGACGCGGTCTGGACGGGCCTGTTCGGCGCCTCCGCGATCTTCGCGGCGTTCCGCTGGTCGGACTACCGTGCCCTCGCGAAAGCCTCGCCACAGGACCAGCAGCGGCTCAACGAGGTCGGTGTGGGCGCGTTGACGATGGAGGCGCACGCCGTCGCCGGTCAGTTGGCGGGGAAGTTCCGAAAGGGTCGACTCGGCGCCCAGTTCCGGCGTTCCGCCGCCGGGCCCGGCTATTCGAGGCTCGCCGACTGCGCGGCGGCTCTGGACCAGATCGAACCCCAACTGCCCGAGCACGCCCGGGAGACCGTCGAACAGGCACACGGAGCGGCCCGGGAGCTCAAGTCGCTCGCGGAGCGCATCCGCGGGATGGAACAGACTCTGGACGTGACACCGCCGCACCGTCGATCCGCTCTGGAGGAGTCGCACGCGGCGATGGTCGATCAGTTCAACGCCGGCGTCTCCGCCTACGAGGAACTCGTGGCGGCGTGCGCGGAGGTGCTGGGCCAGCACAGCGCTCTCACCGGCTCCGGCCACTCGGGCGCGGATCTGACGATGACCCAGCTCGACGACGCGACCATGAGATTGCGCGGCTTCGCCGACGCGATCGCGGAGATGCGCCAGCACCGTTCGCCGGGCTGACCCCCGCGAGTCCATACGAGACGATCCCGTCCGTGGAAGGTCTCGTCGCGGTCAGCAGGCGCCGCCTCCTCGTCGTCGGCATTGCGCTGTCGTGCCTCGGCATCCCTGAAGTTTGGCGACACCGGTTCGCGGAAGCGCCTTCGTCCCGGACGAGTCGGCCGCCAGGCCAGGGATCATGGGCTAGGAAGGTCTTGCGGCGGATTCACCACCGAGCTGCGCCTGGCTCTCGAACAGGGGCAGAAGCCCACGTCTATCGGGATCGGTGCCGGACAGCGCGGCGACTCGCCTCAGTTCGAACCCGTTTGAAGACTGGGCCATGTCACCCGCCTGAGTCCGGGCGTCCGTGGACCCGGCCCGGCCGGTCCGCGCCGACAAGGCCTATGCGTCCCGAGAGAACCGCGCCTTCTGCACGGACGTGGGGCCTCCGCTGCACCGTCCCGCGACAAGGTTGGCCAGGATCCACAACCGGGAGAAGCCGGCTCGCGTGGTGGCCGACCGCCCAGCTTCGACGCCGAGGACTACGGGGCCCCGGCATGCCGTCTAGCGCGGCATTGATCGCCTCAAAGTGAACTGTGCTGTGACCTCGAGATGCGACAAGTTCGCGGTTCGTAACGGCGCCACTGTCCCCGTAGTGGTCATCAACGAGTAGCACCGTCAGGAAGGGCGGGCGGCGGCCAGTGGAGGCCGGGCGGTTCAGGGGTTGATGGTGTGTTCGGTGAACTGGCCACAGGAGCGGAACCCCAGGCGGCGGTAGACGGGCTCGCCGTCGGCTGACGCCTGCAGGACCGCGATGCGGTGATCTCGGTCGCGGGCCGTGCGGAGTGCCGCGAGCGTGATGGCGCCGCCGTGCCCACGTCGGCGGTGGGCGGCCAGAGTGGAGATGTTGTAGATGCCGGCGACTCCCGCGTGGTGAAACACTTCTGCGGAGCAGACCGGACGGTTCTTCGCGTAGCCGACCAGGTACCGGGCCGGGCAGTGTGTGGCCAGTGCCTGCGGGGCGGCCTGGGCGAAGAAGCGGCGGACGGTGTCGGCGGGCGGGTCCCAGTTCGCGGCGAGAACCGTGGCGTAGTCGACGAGCTGTTCGGGCGTGCCCACCTCCTGGATGTCCAGTCCCTCGGCGGCGGGAGGTGGCAGGGTGTCGTCCAGCTCGGCACACATCGCCGTCTCGCGTTCGGACGCCGGCAGACCGGCCGCCGTCAGGCGGGCGGTGAGGTCCACTGGTGTCGAGGCGGGCCCCACCCACCAGGAGAAGCGACGGCCAGTGCGAGCCAGCGTCCGAGTGGTCTCGGTGATCCGCGTTGTAGCGTCGGCGGCGGTGAAGCGGGCCGCGGCAACGATGTTGAAAGTGTCGTCGTCTAGGCCGCTGTCCGCGACCAGGAGGTCCCCAGCATCTGTGACGGTGGCACCGGTCATGCTCCGGTGCAGGTGACAGGCATGTTCCGCCAGGTTCCGTTCCATCCTGTCCATCAAGTCGGCTTCATTGAGGAAATGATCATTCATATCGATTGATCCCAACATGACTGGGCGAGGATCGCATGCGATTTTGGGTCGCCCGACGGCAGTGTCGCGCCGGCGACGAGCACATTCGAGACCTGCCCCTAGTCGGCGGCCGTCAGTCGGACCATGTCGCCGATACGCACGTCGAGCGACTCCGCCGCCGATCCTCCGTTGCGTGCGATCGTGACGCGATCCGCCGAGTCGACGAGGACCACGAGTTTCCCAGTCTCGACCGAGCCGAACGTCTCCCCGGACTTCGCCGCCGTCCCATTGACGAGAAGCCGCTGCGCCAGTCCCGTCGCTGCGGACCCCGGTGCCGCCGTCTGGACGTTTCCGAACCTGTCGATCGCGATGACCTCGGCCGTCAATCCGTTGGCGGTGATGGACAGCAGGGGATCGGGCAGCCGCACCAGATCGCCCGGGTCGATCGGACCTCCGAGCGACGTCAGCGCGGTCCCCGTCGCCACGGCCGCCGCGACGGGTCCGAAGACGTCCCGACCGTGGAAGGTCCGTGACACCGGTTCACGGTGCCAGCGGGACTCCGTCAACTCCACGGCCCGGTCCACGCCACCGAGCGCGTCCGCCGCCCACGGCAACAGCCCGTTGTCGGGTCCGATGAGGACACCGCGTGGTGCCTCGATCGCGATCGCCCGTCTGTTCGTGCCCACGCCCGGATCGACGACGGCGACGTGGATCGATTCCGGCAGATACGGGACGGTCTGAGCGAGCACGAGAGCTCCTCCTCGCACGTCACCCGGAGGGATCTCATGCGTCACATCCAAAATGGATACATGCGGGGCACTCCACAGCATGGTGCCGTGGCACGCGGCGACGAACCCGTCCCGCGTCCCGTAATCGGTCGTGAAGCTGATCAACCGGTAGGTCATCCCGTCCCGCCTTCGAATCCTGGCCGCGTTACGTCAGTGACGCCGATCGGTACTCCGTCACCGTCCGATAGCCCATCCGGTCGTACAACGCGTTCGCGGTGGTGTTGTGCGCGAACACATGCAGCCGCACCGACGACAGTCCGAGTGTCAACGCGCTGGTGGCGGCGCGACGCATGACGCGGCGGCCGAGGCCCCGCCCGCGCAGCTTCTCCTCCACCACGACGTCTTGGACGTACACCTCGTCGACGTCCGGTCTCGGGTGCAGCCACAGGTACGCCGCCGGTTCGCCGTCGACCGCCAAGGTCCAGAGTTCGTTTCCGCTCGTCGCCGCCTCGTCTGGCAGCATCACCTTGATCAGCTCGTCGGCCTGGGCCAGGGCCTGATCCATCGAGACGCCGTCGCGGGTGGCGAGGCTCGTCGCGAAGTCGTCGATCATGAGACCCAGCCAACGCGGGTACTCCTTGGGAGTCATCGGAGCGATCGCGTCATCCGGCCCGCCGTCCTCCGCGCGGACCGTCAGCCGCTTGTGCCGTGAGGCCACGTCGTAGTCGGCGAAGAGCCGGGTCAAGGCCTCGTTCGTCGGTTCCGTCATCACCCGTATCTGGGTCGCCTCGCGTTCGAGTGCCCATCGCGTCACCAGTTCGCGCGCCGCGCGCCCGTAGCCCCTGCCCCGTTCGTTCGGTTCAATGTGGATGTCGTCGATGAACACGCCCATCGGCAGATCGGACGGCGAGAAGCCGACCGCGACGGTGCCGACGTCTCTCCCGTCGACCTCGACTCCCCATGCCTTCCATTCAACGAACACGCCCCTCCGCGCCGGTTCCCGCCAGCCGGGCCGCTCACGCCACCCGCTTTCCCACTGTTCCCGCCGTTCCCGTGACAACTCCGTCAGCCTCATGGCTGAAGGGTAGCCCTGGCGCACAGCCCGAATCGCCCACGATCAGGCCGTTCGTGATACTGGGGTCATGCCATTGCTGCCGCCATTCGTGATCACCACCATTGACACGTACTTCGGTGACCGCGGTCGGGAATGGATCGACGCCTTGCCCGCGACGATCGCGGCACGCTGCGAAGCGTGGGGTCTCACCGTCACCGGGAGCGCGCTCGACGGAGGCACCCATTCCTACGTGGCGCCGGTCTCTCAGGCCGATGGTTCCCCCGCCGTCTTGAAGCTGCCGATCGTGGACGAGGAGAATCTCGCGGAGGCGACCGCCCTGCGCTTGTACGACGGCGATGGAGCCGTCCGGCTGTACGACTTCGACCCCGTCAGCGGGGCGATCCTGATGGAGGCCGCGATTCCCGGCGGCCCGCTCGTCGTCCAAGGCGATGGGCCGCATCGGGAGGGTCGTCCCGAACACGCCGACGAGGTGCGCCTCGGTTGCGAGCTCTATCGGCGCCTGTGGAGGGTGTCGTCCGACGTCGTGGACGGCTACCCGGCGTTTCCGCTCGTGACGGACCTCGTCGCGCAGTGGGGCGACGACATCCCGAAACTGGCCGCCGCCGCGCCCGCCGGGGCGATTCCGTCGCGGCTTCTCGACCTCGGCGAAGGGGCCTGCGCCAGAATGTCCACACCGGATGGACAGATCGGGGTCGTCAACCGGGACACCCACCTCGGGAACATCGTCGCCGCCGGCCGTGAACCCTGGCTCCTCATCGACCCGAAGCCGCTCCTCGGCGAGCGCGCCTTCGACGCCGGGTACCTCACCGCGATCCAGGTGGAGACCGACCCGACGGTTCGGCAGGCCCGGCTCGCGATCGAGCGCACCGCCCGCTGGCTCGACGTCGACCCCGACCGTGTCGCGGACTGGGCATTTCTACGCGCGCTGGAGAACACCGTCTGGGCGTTCGGCGCCGACACGACCGACGACGCCGATCTGCAACTCGCCGTCGCCGTGGCGCTCGCGGACCGTTGATTTCGGATTCGATGCGACACGTCGGATCGAGAAGCGTGCCGTGTTGGCCACTATGCTCTCGCACTCCGATCACAATGGTCGGCGCATAACGACGGTGCGCGCTCCTCGCGGCGGATATTTCCGTCCGTCACTTCTATTGGCATCGATACCTGCTGTCGCCTCGCCGACAATTCCGCGAGTCGTTCTGTTGTAGCGTTCTTGTGACTGTGCAAGTGGGAATGTGAGCGGAATGGGGACGCAGATGAGTCAGGAGAAAGCCGACGTCGTAGTCGTGGGTCTCGGCGTCGGTGGCGAGGAAACGGCGGGCCGACTCGCCCAGGCTGGTCTCGATGTCGTGGGAATCGAACCGGAATTGGTGGGCGGCGAATGTCCATATTGGGGCTGTGTTCCCAGTAAAATGGCGATCCGCGCGGCGAACCTCTTGGCGGAGACCGCGCGAATCGACGGCATCGCCGGCCGAGCGCATGCTATTCCTGATTGGACACCGGTGGCGGAGCGCATTCGCGACGACGCCACTGACGACTGGGACGACACGATCGCCGTCGAACGGCTGATCGGCAAGGGGGTACGGCTCGTTCGGGGCCGAGGTCGACTCGCCGGTCCAGGCATCGTCGAAGTCGACGACACGACCTACACCGCCACCCGTGGCGTCGTTCTCGCCACCGGGGGCGCCCCCGTCGTGCCGCCGATACCCGGCCTCTCCGACACCCCCTACTGGACTAATCGCGATCTGTTGGCGGCCAAGGAACTCCCGGATTCGCTGCTCGTCCTCGGCGGCGGCGCGATCGGTGTCGAGATGGCGCAGGCACTCGCTCGCTTCGGTGTCGGGGTGACCATTGTCGAGGCACGGGATCGGATGCTGGCGCAGGAGGAGCCCGAGACGTCGGCGCTGATCGCGGACCTGTTGGGCAGGGCCGGGATCGATCTCGTGCACGGCGCGGCGGCGGCCCGGGTGACGTATGACGACGGCTTCGTGATCGCCTTGGACGACGGTCGGGAACTCGCCGCCGAACGTCTGCTCGTCAGCGTCGGTCGGAGGCCGTCGCTCGGGCCGATCGGCGTCGCCTCCGTCGGTCTCGACCCGAAGGCCCTGAGCGTCCCGGTCGACGACCGAATGCGTGCGGGCGAACGACTGTGGGCGATCGGCGACGTCACCGGCAAGGGCGCCTTCACCCACATGGCGATGTATCAAGCGGGAATCGCCGTTCCCGACATCCTCGGTGAGGACGGTCCCCGCGCCACGTACCACGCGGTGCCTCGGGTGACGTTCACCGATCCCGAGGTCGGCAGTGTGGGCATGACCGAGCGCGAGGCGCGCGACGAGGGGCGCAACGTCCACACCGGTACGGCTTCGGTGCCGACCACGACGCGCGGTTGGGTCCACAAGGCCGGAAACGAGGGCCTGATCAAACTCGTCGTCGACGCGGACGAGGATGTCCTGATCGGCGCCACATCCGTCGGTCCGTGGGGCGGCGAGGTGCTGAGCGCACTCGTGGTGGCCGTTCACGCTCGTGTCCCGATCTCGACGCTGCGGCAGATGATCTACGCCTACCCGACGTTCCATCGGGGCATCCTCGACGCCCTCAACGATCTCGGGTGAACGAAGCTGTCTCGTCGAGCCGGGCGACGTACCCGGTGGGGGAGAAGCCGGTCGCGGCGCCAAACTCCCGGATCAGGTGGGCCTGGTCCGCGTAGCCGAGCCGAGCCGCCAACGCCGACCAGTTCACCGCGCCGTCGGCGTGTTCGATCGCCTCGATCGCCCGGTACCGCCGGATCACCCACTTAGGAGAGAGGCCGATGTGGGTCGCGAAGAGTCGTTGCGCGGTGCGAGCCGACACTCGACCGGCGGTCGCGAGATCGTCGACGCGCAGGATCGACCGATCGGTGCGGCAGCGGTGCGCGAGTGCCATCGTCCGAGCGACCGCGTCGTCCACGGCGGACGGCATCGCCCGCTCCAGGAGCTCCTGAACCGCCGCGACTCGGTCCTCATCGGACGCCTCGCTGTCGATGACGGACGTGGCGGCGGCGAGGTCGTCTCCGTCGAAGAGCTCCGCGGCGGAGATCGACGTGTCGACGAGCGTGTGTCCCGGCGCGACCCCGGCGAATCCGCCGGGCCGGAACTGGACACCGAGAACGCGGCCCCGCCCGGACAGGGGACGCCGGGTGAGCGTCCGGCTCGGACCGTGGGCGCGCGGTCGATGGTCGTTCTGCCACACGAGATTGACGCACGGGTGCGCGACGACCTTCTGTTCGATCGGTTCCGTCAAGTCCCAATCGGCGAGCCAACAGTGCTCGACGACGGGGGTCAGCGGTGGGGCCACCGCGACCCGCCGGAAGTCGACGGCGCGCCGCATCCGCTCCGCGAACAGGATGCCACGGTTGTCGCTGCGGGGTCCGGTGTCGATGGTGGTCACGACGCCGTTATAGCTCTCGCGTGTGACATCGAGCCTCCCGGGATTGGCGCGTTTCTTCAAGCCGGGTCGGGCCGTCGGGCGTATGTTCGCCGTCGAGGAAGAGGAGACCCCATGCTGAAACTGTCCGATATGTACGAACAGGCGGCGACGCTCACGGTTCCGATCGTCGCGGCCGTCCGGGACGACCAACTCGCGGACCCGACGCCGTGCACCGAGTTCACGGTGCGCGACCTGTTGGGGCACCTGTTCGCGGTCGTCACGGAGTTCGAGAAGTCCGCACGCGGTGAACCGATGGACTTCGGCGGCACCCACGATTGGTTGACGGGGGAGTGGCGGACCGATTTCGCGACCCGGGTCGACGCGCTGCGGCACGCCTGGATGGCGGAGGACGCGATGTCCCACCCGTCGACGATGTTGCCGCGCGAGGTCGCCGCTCAACTGCCGCCGTTCGATCTGACCATTCATGGTTGGGACCTGGCGCGTGCGCTCGATGTTCCGTTGGTAGTGCCCGCCGAATTGACGGAGGCCGTCGCGGCGCTGAGCGAGACGCTCGCACCGATGCGGGGAGGCAGCGGCATGTTCGCGGAGGCCGTGCCCGTCCCCGCGGACGCGTCGGACTTCGATCGTCTGCTCGGGTCCCTCGGTCGCGACCCCGAGTGGAGCCGGACCGCACGCTGAGACGGTCGCGGGCCGCGACGCCGAGTGATGCGTTCGGCCCACTTGCCCGTCGGCGGTGGCGCGACCTAGAGTTGGCGTGCCCCGTCGACGTTCGAGGAGTCACGACCATGAGCCGCCGTAACGAGAACACCGGCTTCGTGTGCGCCCATTGCGGTGAGGCCGTGAAGGCATTGACGAACGGCAGCTATCGCAACCACTGCCCGTTCTGTCTGCATTCTCGGCACGTCGACGAGATGCCGGGCGATCGCGCGGCCGACTGCGGCGGCGTCATGGAACCGGTCGAGCTGCGCCACAAACCCGGCAAGGGCCTCCAGATCCGTTTCCGGTGCCTGGAGTGCGGAGCGGAGTCGTTCAACCGCGTCGCGACGGACACGGTGCAGCCCGACGACATGACGCGCCTGGCGCCACGTCTGCCCCTGTAACCTCGGCGACGCCTCGTTCATCCGGGCACCGCCAGACCGGCCCCGTGACCGGGGCCGTACGGCCGCTGCGTCAGTGCTGGCGCGAGAAGAACGTCTTCGACGCCAGGTAGATCAGCGTGATCAAAGCAACACCGGTGAAAACCAGTAGGACTATGCCAGTCATAGACAATCACCCCCGATGTGTCTTCCGGCATAACGCCGAGCACGCTCGGGCTATTCCGATGACCACCGAGTCGTCGCGACGAGCGGGTGAAACGGCGCGAGTTATCGGGCAGGCGGTCCAGTTCCAGAGCCGGTCGAGCGAGTGGAGTCGACAGACTCTAGAGGCTCTCTCGTCACCCGGCAGGTCGGCTACGGCGGCGTCGCGGTGTTCATGGTCGAACCGTTGACGCGGTGCGAGGGCCATCGGCCGCGTTGACGAAGCCCCCGCCGTGCTCAGGCACGCCGGAAGACATGGCCGACATCAGCACGTTGGAACCGCCTCGCCGAATGACGCCCGGCCACTCGCCTCACGCGACCCGAGACGACCTCTAGTCACGGCGTTCGATCTTGCGCAGCAGCGCCGACGACGGCAACGGGTACGCGCCGAGCCGTCGCGTCCCGTCCGCGACCTCCTTGTCGGAGGACACGACGATGAGCGGCCGTCCTGGCGGTTCGTTGCGGACGAGCTCCCGGATCAACTCGTCGGCGGTCCTGCCCTTGCGGCTGAACAGGACCCGCACGCCCTTCGTCTGCTGCTTCCGGCTCGCCGTGACGTCCGCGCCGTCGAAGACGACCGTCACTTCGGCCCCGGACTGTGCCCGTAGGCCCGCGACATGGTTCACGAGGCGCTGCCGTTGTTGTTCCAACGTCAACCCGCCGTACCCGCCGATCGTGACGTTGTAACCGTCGATGATCAGGTGCGCTCGCGGCATCGTGAGCAGTTCGTCGAGCCTCGCCGGGTCGTCGGCGTCGAGCGCGCGCGTCCGGGCGCGTCGAGTCGCCTCGCCCTCGTCGGTGAGGCCTTCGGCGTCGGCGACGATATCGGCGGGTGAGCGTTCCGCCGGATCGAGTGCCAACTCCCGACGCAGGCCCGTGGCGGCGCCCGAGATCGTCTCCAGGAGCAGCCACAACCGGGCCTCGTGCAGGGATCGCGCGTCCCGAGCCCCGCGCCGGGCCCGTTCCAGGGCGGTGCTCATCTCGTCCAACTGGGACTGGAGCTGTCGGGTCTCCTCGGAGTGCGTCGTCTCCGCCTGCCGCAGCCGACCGCGCTCCGCCGACAGCATGTCGCTGGCCTTGCGTTCGCGTTGCTTGACGGCGCGGGTCTCGGCGAGCGCCGCGCGATGCTGACGACGCAGCTGTTCTATTTCGGACCGCAGCTCGGCGAGTTCGGTGCGCAGCTTCTCGGCCTCGCGTTCGGCGACGGCCCGATCGTGTTCGGCGGCGGTCGCCCGGCGCTGGGCCTCGTCGACCAGAGCGTTCGAGTCCTGTTCCTCGCGTTGATGGGACTCGGCGTCGCGCGCCACGTCGATCAGGTCCGTCCAGCCGTCCGGGCGCAGCAGGAACGCGACGGCCGCGGCCTCGGCCGGGTCGTCGTTCGTGTCGGTACCGGTGTCGGACACCGTCGCGGGCAGAGGCAGGTCGGAGCGTTGGAGCAGGTCCGCGATCCGTTGCCGGAACAGGGGATCCCCGATGAGTTCGGTGCGCAGCGCCGGTGCGGCGAGTTTCGCTCGACGGGCGGGCGTGAACCGCGCGAAACGGCGCAGCGAGCGCGGCAGGTCGTCGGGGCGCACGGCGGGCAGGACCGTCGCCGCGAGCGGGACGAGTTTCAGCCAGACCGACTCCGGGAGCGTCGTCGGCTCCAGGTCCTCGGTGGCGGGCGAATCGCCAGGGACGTCGCTCATGTCGGGTCCGCCGTTCGCGACCACGCGAGTGCGAGAACGCCACGGTGGGCGCCCGCGTGTGGTGATCTCGAAGCCGACATGTCCCAAGTCTGCCACCGACGCGGGCGTAGACGTCGGCCCACCCGCGATACCGCGCGCCGCGACCGGCGACAATACGGGCGTGGGAACCGTCTTTCGAAACCCGGCCTTCGTCACCCTCCTCGTCGTGTTCGGTCTGCTGGCCGTGGTGGCCGCGATCCTCGTGCCGTGGGGCCCGCCTGCGACGCCGAGCCGCGCCGCCCAACTCGCGGCCGTCGCGAAACTGCCACCCGAGGTCGTCGCCGCCGGTAAGGCCTTCGCGGCGGCCACCCGGCCCGGCAGCTACCTGTCGATGGGGATCGGTCTGGTCGTGGCCCTGGTGCTCGGATTGACCCCGATCGGGGCGACGATCGTCGCGGCCTGCGGTCGAGTGTTCGGCGGCCACTGGCTCGCGGAGGCCGTGCTCGGCGGGCTGGCGATCATGATCATCTCGCAGGCGGTGACCCTGCCGCTGTCGGCGTGGCGCCACACCATTCTCGTCCGATATGGAATGTCAACGCAGGGTTGGGGAGGCTGGATCGCCGACGTCGCGCGGTCCTACGCCGTCACGATCGTCGTCGGCGCGCTGATCCTCGCCGCGTTCTACGGGTTGACACGACTCTCACCTCAGCAGTGGTGGGCCTGGGCCGCAGGTGGTGCCGCCGTCCTCGTCATGCTCGGATCGGCCGTGTACCCGATCCTGATCGAGCCGGTCTTCAACTCCTTCAGCTCTCTCGACGACGGGCCACTCAAGACGGAACTGTTGGAGATGGCCGAACGTGACGGCGTGCCCGTCGGCGATGTCCTCGTGGCCGACGCCTCCCGCCGCACCAACGCCGTCAACGCCTATGTGTCCGGGCTCGGCCCGACCCGTCGCATCGTCGTCTACGACACGCTCCTGACCAAACCGGACGACGAGGTCGTCTCCGTCGTCGCCCACGAACTCGGGCACGCCAAGAACGGCGACGTGTGGATCGGGACGGCCCTCGGCGCGCTCGGCGCCGCCGCCGGAGTGTGCCTACTGGCGCTACTCGGCACAGCGACCGGTTTCCTGCGCCGCCTTGGCATCGACACGATCACGTCGCCGCGCGGCGTGGCGTTGCTGCTCGCGGTGTTCGCCGTGGTAGGTCTGGTGGCGACCCCGATACAGAACATCGTGTCGCGGTCGATCGAGCTGCGCGCCGACGAGCACGCGCTCGAACTGACCGGCGATCCGGACACGTTCATCCGGATGCAGACGACCCTCGCGGAGACCAATTTGTCTGATGTAGACCCACCAGTGTGGTTGCACTGGTACTTCGGCTCGCACCCGACGACGGCGCAACGGATCGCCCTGGCGGAGGGCTTCCCCTGGTGACGCGCGTCCTGCTCGTCACGAACGACTTCCCTCCTCGTCAAGGCGGCATCCAATCCTTCGTGCACGGGATGGCGACGCGCCTGAAGGTCGACCACCTCGTCGTCTACACGTCGACGAGCTCCGGCGCCGTCGCGTTCGACACCGCCCAGCCGTTCCCCGTTGTCCGCGCCGACACGACGATGCTGCTACCGACCCCCGACGCCGCCAGACAGGCCCGTCGGATCGCCGTCGACCACGACTGCGACACGGTCCTGTTCGGCGCCGCCGCCCCACTCGGGCTGCTGGCGCGGGAACTCAAACGACGCACGCCCGTCCGCCGCGCCGTCGCGCTCACCCACGGCCACGAAGCCGGGTGGGCGGCCCTTCCCGGTGCCCGCCAGGCACTCCGGCGCATGGCCGCCGACCTCGACGTCGTCACCTACCTCGCCGAGTACTTCGCCGACCGGTTCCGCCCCGTCATCGGCGGCCTGACCCGGCTCGAACAGCTCACATTCGGCATCGACACCGACCGATTCCATCCGGACGCCGACGGCACGGCGGTCCGCCGCCGCCACGGTCTGACGGGACGACCGACGATCGTGTGCGTCTCCCGTCTCGTCTCCAGGAAGGGCCAGGACCGGCTCATCGACGCGTTGCCGCTCATCCACCGCCGCGTCCCGGACGCGGCACTGCTGTTCGTGGGAGGCGGCCCCGCCGAGACGGTGCTCCGGCGCCGGGTCGCCCGCGCCGGTCTCGGCCCCGACGTCGCGTTCGCGGGTGCCGTCGACGACGCCGACCTGCCGGCGCACTACGCCGCCGGTGACGTGTTCGCGATGCCGTGTCGCACCCGGCGCGGCGGTCTCGACGTCGAAGGGCTCGGCATCGTGTTCCTCGAAGCCTCCGCGACCGGCCTACCGATCATCGTGGGCGACTCTGGCGGCGCCCCGGACGCCGTGCGGCACAACGAAACCGGCTACCTGGTGGACGGCCGGGACGTCGACCGGATCGCCGCGCTCACGTCCCGACTCCTCACCGACCGCGCCCACGCCGACGCGCTTGGCACGGCGGGTCGGGAATGGATGCTCCGGGACTGGACGTGGGACCGCTGCGCCGACCGGCTCGCGGTTCTACTCGACGGCTGACCGCCGGAAACTTCACCCGGACACGATCGCACCCGGTGACCATGTCTGTCACCGGGTGCGATCGTGTCGTTCGGTTAGAACTTGGGCGAATCGGGGGCCTCCAACAGCCCCAGCTTCAATGCCGTCATCAACGCCTGAGCCCGGTTCCCCGCCCCCAGCTTCTCGTACAACTTCGAGATGTGCGTCTTCGCCGTCGACTCCGACACGTACAGCTGCTTCGCGATACCGGCGACGCTCATCCCGTCCGCCAACAGCTTCAGCACCTGGGCCTCGCGCGGGGACAATTGCGGGCCGGTCGGCGTCAGACGACGCTTCATGGCCTCCGCGAGATCCGCGGCGGTGAACGCGTTGGGAGTCGTGGCCGCGTGCCGCGCCGCCGACACGACGTCGTCGGACGGAGCGCTCTTCGGAACGAACGCGCTCGCCCCGGCTTCCAAGGCCCCGAACAACTGGTCGTCTCCGGCGTACATGGTCAATACGACGATCCCCATCGACGGGTGCGCCTTGCGCAGCTTCCGCGTCGCTTCAAGCCCCGACCCGTCGGGCAAACGCAGGTCCATGATCACGACGTTCGGCTGCAATGCGGCGGCCTTGCGCAGGCCGTCCCCCGCCGTGCTCGCCTCGGCGACGACCTCGAACTGCGGGTCACGGCTGAACGCGTGCCGCAGACCCTTGCGGATCAGGTCGTGGTCGTCGACAATGAGCACCGTCGTCGATGATTCGTTCCTCGTAGGGCTATTCATATCTATTACTCCCTTGCAGTTTCCGAGGACACGCTACCTGGCCGCGCTGAGGGCGCTAGCAGCACCGCGACGGTTGTCCCTTGCGGTTGACGTGGCCTTATTTCCAATGAACCCCTGATGCGTTCGGCGCGCTCGGACATGATCGTCAACCCGTACCTGCCGTCACCCGCGTCCTTGGCCAGTCCCTTGCCGTCGTCGGCGACCTCGACACGCGCGTACGGCGGGTCGACTTCGCAGGTGACCCAAAGGTTCTCGGCGCGGGCGTGCTTGCGTGCGTTGTTGATCGCCTCCTGGGCGATCCGGAGAAGTTCGGCCTCCGTGGCGGCGGGCAACCGGGCGCCGCCCTCGTCCAGCGACAGGTGAACACGCAGCCCGGCGGACGAACCGACGGTGCGGGCGTAGTCGGCGATCGCGGTCGTCAGACCGCCGTGCCGGTCGACCTCGCTGCGGAGTTCGAACAGCGACAGTCGCAGTTCCGTGACGAGGCGGGTCACCTCGTCGCGCAGCTCCTGAAGCTGGGACTGGGAGTCCTCGGCGTCGTCGGGCAGTTGGGCGAGCGCGTGGTCGATGCCGTAGCCGAGCATCGCCAGCTCCTGGGCGATGCCGTCGTGGATCTCCCTGGCGAGGCGTTGCCGCTCCTCGGCGGTCGCCAGCGAACGGACCTCGTCGAACAGGAGCGCCGTCTCGAGACGCAGCGACGTGCCCGACAGTTTCTCGGCGACCTGGTCGACGACCTCGGGCGGGTACGCGCCCTGCTCGTCGGTTTCGGCGAGGACGAGACCGACCGTGCGTCGGTCCGCCACCAGTGGCACGACGAGCGCGGACACCTCACCAGTGTGCGATCGAGACAGGGACGACGAGCCGGTGTGCGGTTGCTGGCCGGCCCACGAGTCCGCCAGGAGCGTGTTCGCCGGAAGCGATGTCTCCCAGTCGACACGGTCGGCCGCCGACTGGGCGAGGACGACGAGCCGGTCACCGCCTCCGGCGGCGAGGACGGCCGCCCGCTCGGCGGACACGCTGTCGCGTACCTGTTCGAGGATGTCCGCCGCGATTCCGCCGGGGTCGAGCGTCCCGCCCGGCAATTGTCGGGCGACCGCGCGCAGCTGGGTGAGCAGCGCCGTCGCCTCCGCGTACGGCCTGGACGCCATCGGGACTTCGGTGTGGAGGAGCTGCCGCAGCCAGTGGCCGACGATCAGCGCGATGGTGCCGAGGCCGAGCGCCGTCACCATGCCCGCGAGGTAACGCTGCGAGTCGAAACCGGCCGTCACCCAGGACGCGGCACCGAAAGTGACCGCCGCCGACATGTACAGGACGATCGCTTCGATCGCGCCCGGGTACCGTTCCACCAGGCTGTGCGGCGGAGCGGCGCGAACTCGTTCGCCGCGAAGACCTCCGAAGATGGCCGCGCCGCCCACCGGAACGATGATGAACGGCAGCAGCCAGTTGTTGTAGTCCGCCGCGAGGCAACCCACGACGACGACGGTGACCTCGGCGAACCTACCGACCCGTCCCGCGATGGGATGGGTAGTGGCGAGGATGACCGGCAGCGACGCGATCGCCAACAGCCCGCACCACAGCAGTGCCACAGGGCCTTGCCGGATCAGCCCGGCGAACAGGACCAACAGGAACGCTCCCAGTTGCAGCCCCAACGCCGGCCACATCCAGCGTTGTTTGACCCACAGCAGGTACCTCATGTCCTCCCCATCGCCGGGCGCCGATCACGACGAATAGAGCGCCTCGAAATCGTCGGCATACTTCGCCAACACTACGTTGCGTCGGACGCTCTGTTTCGGAGTCACCTCACCGGTCTCCTCCGTCAACGCGGCGGACAGGACGCGGAACTTCTTGATCGCCTCGGCGTTCGAGACGGTCTTGTTCGCGGCGTTGACGGCGTCCTGAAGCTGTTCCAGCACCTCGGCGTTGTCCACGAGCGTCGAGATCTGCGTGTCGGCGGGGAGTTCGTGCCGCTCCAGCCAGCCGGGCAGCGCCTCCGGGTCGAGGGCGATGAGCGCGCCGATGAACGGCTTCTGGTCACCGACGACGAGCACCTGGCCCACCAGCGGGTGCGACCGGATTTTGTCCTCCATCGGAGCCGGGGCGACGTTCTTGCCGCCCGCGGTGACGATGATCTCCTTGCTGCGACCGGTGATCGTGACGAAGCCGTCGGCGTCGAGTTTCGCGATGTCGCCCGACTTGAACCAACCGTCCGCGTCGAAGGCCTCCTTCGTCGCGTCCTCGTTGTTCCAGTAGCCCTTGAACACCTGGGGGCCCTTGATGAGCAGTTCGCCGTCGTCGGCGATCTTCACCGTCGTCGACGGGATCGGCCGACCGATCGACCCGATCCGCAGCGCCGTCTCCAGGTTGATCGACACGACCGGCGACGTCTCCGTCAGGCCGTAGCCCTCGTAGATCGTCACGCCGACGCCCCGGTAGAAGTGCGCCAGACGCTCACCGAGCGGAGCGCCGCCGGAGACCGCCGACTTGCAGCGACCGCCGAGCGCGGCCCGCAGCTTCGAGTAGACGAGTTTGTCGAACAGGCCGTGCTTGAGCTTCAGGCCGAAACCGGGGCCGCCGGTGTCGAGCGACTTCGAGTAGTCGATCGCCGTCTGCACGGCCTTGTAGAAGATGGACTTCTTCAGTCCGCCGCCGTCGATCGCCTTCTGCTCGGCGCTGTTGTACACCTTCTCGAACACGCGCGGAACGGCCAGCAGGAACGTCGGCTTGAAGTCGGGCATCAACGCCGCGATGGCCTTCGTGTCGGGCACGTGCCCGATTCGCACGCGAGCCTGAAGGGCGCCGATCTGGATGATCCGGGCGAGCGTGTGCGCCAGGGGCAGGAACAGCAGCGTCGTCGCGCCGGGGTGGAACAGCGTGTGCAGACCGGGAAGCGTGTTCCCGATGTCCGCCAGCAGGTTCCGGTGCGTCAGGGTGCAGCCCTTCGGGCGGCCCGTCGTTCCGGACGTGTAGATGATCGTCGCGAGGCCCTCGGCGGTGTGATGGGCGCGCAGCGCGTCGACGTCGGCGTCGCTCTCCTTGCCGGCTTCGCTCAGCTCGGCGACGCAGCCGGCGTCGATCTCCCAGACCTTGGTCAGCTCGGGCAGCTGATCCTTGACCGAGTCCACGATCTCCGTGTGCCTGGGCGCCTCGGTGAAGCACGCGACCGCCCCCGAGTCAGACAGAATCCACTGTGCCTGGTCGGCCGACGACGTCTCATAGATCGGGACGACGACGCACCCCGCGCTCCAGATCGCGTAGTCCAGGAGCGTCCACTCGTAGCGGGTCCGCGACATCAAACCGACCCGGTCGCCCGGCTTGATTCCGGCCGCGGCGAGCCCCTTCGCGACGGCGATGACCTCGTCGCGGAACTGCTGGAGCGTGACATCTCGCCAGTCGTCACCCTCGGGAATCGCGTACACCACAGAGTCGGGGTGGTTGTCGGCGTTTTCCCACAAGATCGTGGTGGTGTTGTGGTCATCGGGCACGGTGACCACGGCTGGTACGGAATATTCGCGCACGGCTGGCTCCATTGACTTCTTTCACGCCGACGTAATGAGCGTGAAACTTCCGTGATGTGGACTTGTGTACGGAAACGCTACCGGTGTGAACGGATCCTTGCATAGGGCAGGGCATGATACGGACGTGCCACAAGTTGATCTCATTATCGATACGTACCTGCACGTAGTCGCCGAGGAGGCGGCCATGCGTGTCGGCGACCCGGCCTTCGGCGTCGAAATTTGGCCATTGTGGAACTGCGTCGTGTCGGAGGAACGGGGGAGCGAGGGCGTCCGGTGGGCACTGGACGACGCCCGTTTCACCGGTACCTGTGAAGTATGGCTCAAACGTCTCTCCGACGACTCGTGTCTGGCTCGCGCGTTCGTCCGGGTCGACCCTCGGCGTCCGTGGCCCGACCTCGCCGTCAAGTGGCACCGTCGTCGTGCGCGGGCGCGTGCGCAGGCGGCGCTGTGGAGCCTGAAAGACCAACTCGAATGCGCCGATTCGGTCGACGCGGGGTAGGGTCTGCGATCATGGCGGACTCGTCGACTCAATCCATAGTCATCACCGCTCCGGTCGTGGACATCGCCGAAGTCATCGCGGATTTCGAGCGTTATCCAGAGTGGATCAGCGATGTCAAGTCAATCGAGATCATCGAGGAATACGAGGATGGATACGCGCACCTCGTCGAGTTCACCCTTGACGCGGGAGTATTCAAGGACTCCTATTCCCTGCGGTATGAATACGCGCCCGACCTGAGCCGAATCAGCTGGACCCTGGATCGGGCGTCCTCGGTGCAGAAAGCCCAGGTCGGCTCCTACGACATTGCCGACAATGGCGACGGCACCTCGACGGTCACCTACACTCTCGCCGTCGACTTGAGTATCCCCATGCTTGGCATGTTCAAACGGAAAGCAGAGCGCATCATCATGGATTCGGCCCTCAAACAGTTGAAGCGGCGCGTGGAGGGCACGGCGTGACCCTCACCATCGGAATCGACATCGGCGGCACCAAGGTCGCCGGGGGAGTCGTCGACGGCTCCGGCGTCGTGCTCGCCTCCACCCTGAGATCCACCCCGGCGTCCGACCCGGCGGCGATCCGCGACGTCGTCGCCGACGTCGTCACCGAACTCCGCGCCAAGCACGAGGTGACCGCCGTCGGCATCGGCGCGGCCGGTTGGATCGACTCCGACCGCTCCACCGTCCAGTTCGCCCCGAATCTCGCATGGCGGGACGAACCGCTGCGCGACGCCCTCACCGAGCGGCTCGATCTCCCCGTCGTCGTCGAGAACGACGCCAACGTCGCCGCCTGGGCCGAGTTCCAGTTCGGCGCCGCGCGCGAGGCCGCCAGCGCCATCCTGTTCACCGTCGGCACCGGCATCGGCGGCGGCATCATCTGGAATGGCCACCTCGTCCGAGGTTCCCACGGAGTCGCCGCCGAGTTCGGCCACGGGCTCGCCGTTCCGGGCGGCCGCGAATGCGGCTGCGGACGTCACGGCTGCCTGGAGCAGTACGCCAGCGGCAACGCCCTCGTCCGGTACGCCCGCGAGACCGCCGCCGCCGACCGGGACGCCGCCGAGTTCATGCTCAAGGCCACCGGCGGTGACGTCGAGGCCATCGACGGCCCGCTCGTCACGCAGGCCGCCGAAGCCGGTGAACCCGCCGCCGTCGCCGCCTTCGTCGAGATCGGCGGCTACCTGGGCGAGGCCATGGCCGACATGGCGCAGTTCCTCGACCCCGACGTCATCATCGTCGGCGGAGGCGTCATCAAGGCCGGAGAGCTCCTGTTGGCACCCACCCGCGAACGATTCACGGCCGCGCTCGGCGCTCGCGCCCAGCTGCCCACCGCCGTCATCACGGCCGCCCAGATGGGCCGACAGGCAGGGATCATCGGCGCCGCCGACCTGGCCAGACACTGATCGAACGCGTGTGGCCGGGACACTCCGGCCACACGCGCAGACCTGCTCCCGACACCGCGTTCCTACGTCGCCCATCCGTTGATAGTCCATAGTGATTGATCTTGTTGGCGGCGTAGGCTCGCTCGATGACCGAATCCGCTTACCTGTCGCCGACGCGCGTCGCCTACGACACCGTCGCCGTCGACTACGCGGCCTTTCTGCGCGACGAACTCGACGCCAAGCCCCTCGACCGGGCGCTGCTGGCGACGTTCGCCGAACTCGTCGACGCGAATGGCACCGTCGCCGACATCGGCTGCGGCCCCGGCAGGGTCACCGCGCACCTCGCGGGCCTCGGTCTCGACGCATTCGGCGTCGACCTGTCGCCCGCGATGATCGAGGTCGCCCGCACCTCGTATCCCGGCTTGCGGTTCGACATCGGATCGATGACCGAGCTGGCCGTCGACGAGGGAACGCTCGCCGGGATCGTCGCCTGGTATTCGATCATCCACATTCCACCCGCAGATCGAAGCGCGGTCTTCGCGCGGTTCCATCGTGCGTTCGCCCCAGGTGCTTCGCTCCTGATGGCCTTCCAGATCGGCGACGAACGAGTGCGGCTCGAACACGCCTACGGCCATGACCTCGCCCTCGACGTGTACCGCGTGCCCGTCGAGGCGACGGTGCGACAGCTGACGGACGCCGGATTCCGCGTCCATTCGCGGCACGAGCGCGAACCCGAGGGCTTCGAGAAGACTCGGCAGGCCTACCTGCTCGTCACGAAGCCACCGATGGACGCCGATTAGCCGTCGGTGCGGCCGCTGGATCGGTTCCGCTCGTCCACCCGCGACGACCGGAGCCGCCGTCCTCACGCATGCAGTCTTATGTGGATTTGATCGAGAATCGTTGCGGCAGTAAGATTGCACGATGCTTGACGACATCGCAAAAACGCTATTCGGCGAGCTTGGGAACCTGGACGGGCCGGGCTGGTGCATTTGTGTACTGCTCGTGGGACTCGCCGTCTACGGCATCTATCGGCTCGTCAACGACTGATCCCGGTTCGGCGACGGCGCATGAAGCTCGGTCGCGTCTCGGTCGTGTGTGGCCGGCGGGCGTCTCTCCACGTTCAAAGGGCCGTCCCCTTGCCGCGATCGCCCCGGACGATCTCCGCTTCGGTCGGAGAGGACCGTCACCCCCGCTTGTAGCCCACGACGAGTTCCGACGCGAGTTGTTCGCAGAACAGGCCGATATCGGTGATGACGCCCGTCGCATGCGCGCTGCCCCGATCGGCGAGCTTCGTCACCGTCGCCGGATTGATGTCCACACTCACCAGAGGGATGCTCGCGGGCAGCATGTTGCCCGTCGCGATCGAATGGAGCATCGTCGCCATCATGATGACGAAACCGACGCCGGGGAGCGCCGCCCGCATCGCCCGCTGACCCTCGATGACATCCGTGTGCACGTCCGGCAGCGGCCCGTCGTCGCGCACCGAACCGACGAGAACGAACTCCTTCCCGTGCGTCACCATCGCGTGCATGACGCCGGATCGCAACACCCCACGCTCGACGGCGCCCGCGATCGAACCGCAGGCCCGAACCCGGTTGATCGCCCGAATGTGGTGCTCGTGGCCGTGCGGCACCCCGTGCCCACGATCGAGGTCGACCCCGAGGGAGGTCCCGAACAGGGCGGCCTCGATGTCGTGCGTCGCCAGGGCGTTCCCCGCGAACAGCACGTCGACGAAACCGTTCTCGATGAGCGCGACCAACGCCGGAGCGGCGCCGGTGTGCACGATCGCGGGGCCGCCGACCCACAGGATCTTGTGCCCGCGCTGCCGAACCTGCCGCATCTGGTCGGCGACCTGCCGCACCAGCAACGCCTGCGGCTTCTCGCTCGACACCTCGGACGACATGAACTCGAAGTTCGGCTCGTTCGGGTCCTCGCGAACCCGCGACGGCAACGGAACCACCTTCACTCCGTCCGCGCCGCACACGACCATGTCCCCGGCGTGGACGTCCGACACCGGGATCGTCCGCGCCCCATCGGCGTCGACGACGATCCCGCAGTCCATCTCCGGGTTGGCTACCCACACCCACGTATCTCCGAGCCGGACCCGAGTGTCGAGATTGGTCGTCGAATAGAAGTCGTCGGGGAACACCCCGTCGGCGGTCGCGGCCCGAACGGTGGCGGTACCGGGGTCGATCTGATTGGCGCCGTGGGTTTGCAGCCGCATCAGGATCCGCTCGAGTTGTTCGGTCTCGTCGGCCGAGACCGTCAACTTCACATAGGACTCATCGGTGTGGGTCCGTCCGACGTCGAGCCGGTCGATCCGATAGTCGCCCCCGTATTCGAGCACGTCGTCCAAGACCCGGGCGAACAGCCCCGAGTCGAGAATGTGCCCGCGGACCTCGACGGTCTCCGTGTGCCGCACCCGTTTCCCCGTTCGTTCGTATCGACCCGCCCACGCTAACGCCGCGGACCGTCGCAACGGGATCGACGCGCCGCCGCCTTCGCGAACGTCGCGATGTCACGGACGCCGGGGCGGGCGCGGCAACGGGCAGTCACCGCACAGGCCGCCTCCGGGGACGCGGTAGTACAGGCAGCAGCTGCGGCGCCGGAAGCCGGTCGACGCCCACTCGCCCGTGTCCGCCAGCTCCGGCGTGCCCAAGGCGACGTCGGCGAGCACCCGCCATTCCATACCGGACAGCGGCGCTGCGAGGCGCAACCCCGAGACGATCGCGGCGGCGGCGTTCCCGCGCAGCAGTCCGGCCGCGAGCCGGTGCCGCGAGGTCAGGGCGTTCGCGAGCGGGTCCAGATGTTCGCGGAAGGCGGCGGCGATGACGTGCCGCAGTACGGCGGGGCGCCCCCCGGCGATCCCCGGCCCGTTCACCCACGCCAGTCGAAGCATCTCGTCGGCCGGGATACGCCACAGTAGATTTTCCGCCGTGACGGCGGGTGCGCACGCGTCGGCCGCGACGCAACCCAGCTGCGGCGACAACAGCCGCGACGCGAAGCCCTGGTACACCAGCGAAGCGGCCACTCTCGGTTCGCAGCTCAGGTTCGCGGCGACCTTCGTGAGGAGTCCGTCGACAGTGTCGACCTCGTACAGCCGTGACATCGGTAGCCAACCGTCGCCGTCCGGTCGGGCGTAGGTGAAGAACATGCCCAGCTTGGCGGCTCGACTCGCGGCCGAGGAGATTCGGTCGGCCGGGGTCGACGTCAGTTCGGTGCTCACCCGCTACCCATCACCGTGGACGGTCGTTTCGACATCGATGACGCGACCTGAAACGGTCGCCATCATCCGTCCACCATGGTGTGGTGCTGCGGCACGATGTCGAAGAGCGTCGTCAGCGCGGCACGGACGTCGTCGAACATCGGCAGGTCCGCGAGCTCAACGGCTGTGCACCAACGGAAGGGGTGCGCGGGCTCGGTCGTCGACACGCCCGTGTCACTGACCCCGACATACTTGTGATCAATGTGGACGTGACGCTCGCGCAGATGGTTGTCGCCCGGGATGACATGCTCCACTATCCACCGCGGAGTAGGAACGATCGTCGCCCCGTCGAGCTTCAAGGGCGCCGCCGAAGGCAACAGCCGGACGTCCGACAACCCCGTCTCCTCGGCCGCCTCCCGCAGCGCCGCCTCCGCCTGATTCTCGTCGTCCTCGACATGCCCGCCCGGCATGATCCACACGTTGAAGAGGGGATGCCACACGAGCCCCGCCCGCCACCCGGCGTCCGCGTCGTGATGGAACACGAAAACGCTCGCCGTCGCGTGCTTGATCAAGGGTCGCTCCTTCGTCGGTGGGGACACGGGAGCGTCGATCATGCCCGGTCCGTGACCTCGCGGCGTCGGCAGGGCACGATAGACGGGTGCGGATCATTGGAATCATGTCGGGCACCTCATATGACGGCATCGACGTGGCGAGCGCCGACATCGACCGGGACGGCGACACCCTGACGCTGCGTCCCCTGGGCGCGTTCACGCTCCCGCATCCGGATCGGGTGCGCGACCTCGTGACCAGCGTGCTGCCACCGCGCTCGACGACGGTCGCGGCGATCACCGAACTCGACACGGCGCTCGGGCAGGCCTTCGCCGACGCCGCGAAGCGCGCCATCGCGGAGCACGCGGACGGCCAAGCCGACCTCATCGTCTCTCATGGACAGACTGTGTTCCACTGGGTGGAAGACGGTCGCGCGCTCGGCACACTGCAACTGGGGCAACCCGCGTGGATCGCGGAGGCGACCAACACGCCCGTGCTGTCCGACCTGCGTTCGGCGGACATCGCGGCGGGCGGTCAGGGCGCGCCGCTCGTGCCGATCTTCGACGCGCTGCTCCTGCCCCGCACGGACGAACCGCGTGCCGCGCTGAATCTCGGCGGTATCGCGAATCTGACCGTCATTCCCCCGGACGGTCCCATTCTCGGCTATGACGTCGGCCCCGCGAACGCCCTCATCGACGCCGCGAGTCTGGCCCTGCTCGGTGACCCGTTCGATCGCGACGGCGCCGTCGCGGCGGCCGGCACCGTTGACGCGGATCTGCTGCGGCTGTTGTTGTCCGAACCGTATTACAACCGTCCCGCGCCGAAGTCGACCGGCAAGGAACTGTTCAACGACGCCTATCTGACCGCTCACATCTCGACCTCGCCGGCCGCCGGGCGTCCGGCGGACGTCATCGCGACGGTCACGGAGCTCGCAGCGGTCACGATCGCCCGGGAATCGGACCAGCATGACGTGTCGGCGCTCATCGCGTCCGGCGGCGGCACCCACAACTCGACCCTGATGGCCCGGTTGCGGCACCACCTGGACGAAGGCCGCACCTTGTCCACGATCGACGAATTCGGGATCGGCGTCGACGAGAAGGAGGCGTACGCCTTCGCCGTCCTCGGATACCTCAGCTGGCACGGAATCCCCGGCGTGATCGAATCCGTCACGGGCGCCGATGCCGCCTCCGTCCTCGGTAGACTCACCATGACGCCGACGACCCCGAGGCCACCCGCTGAGGCGTTCACACCACCGAGCGAACTCCGCATCGTCTGACCACAAGAACAGCTGACCACCAAGTCATCGGCCAGCCTCGACGGGAGTACGCGCGTCCGCGTGACCCCGTATACGGTCCGATCAGGTGACAACTGTGGACGAATCGATGACTGTCCATCATCGAACGATCGTTACGATTCGCCGGTGATTGAAGAACCTCGAACCGTTCCCCCACCGAAGAAGCAATCCGAAGGATCGACTCGGATCCTCGCCGTCGCGCTCGTCGCAGTACTCGCGCTCGCGAGCGTCGGAGTCGCGGTGTGGCGTCCATGGGAGTCCGCTCCCGAAGTATCACCCACCATTGAGGATGTCGCAGCACCCCCGACTCTCGCGGACGGCCCGGTACCCGAGTTCCCCGAACCGATGGCGGCCGTCGCGCACGCCAGCGACATCTATTCCCTTGACGTCATCGAGATCGACGGGCGAGCGGCCATTGTGTCGAGTGCCATGGATACCACCCTCCTCGTCTCGGACGCCGAAACCGGGGAGAAGCGCTGCGCCTTCACTGGATCTGAGTCCGGGTCCGTCATTCTGGACTCGGTTCTCACAGAGGATGGCCCGCTCGTCGCCTCGGCCGACTGGGAACGGGTGTTCCTGTGGAACGCGACCGACTGTGTCGAGCTGACCGCGTTCGACGTCGATGACGTCGCTGAGGCGGATTTCTCTCGGATCGGTGACGAGCTCGTTCTGGTGGCGGCCGAGTCTGACATGGACCTCACCTCCCGGATGGTCGTGTGGGACTTGACAGGTGAGATCGTCTCCGAATGGTCCATCCTGGATGGGTATGTTCTCGATGTCGAGGCGATGGACGACGAGGGCTCGCCTGCGATCGTGATCACGGTTGTCAATGGTGACAAGGAAGCCTTCGGTCGAGTGCATTCGGTCCAGGGCGGTGACCTTCGTCGTGAATGGATCATCTCGGAGGCCTCCGGGGGCCTGTATCCGACTCCGTACGCGGACGCGGTCAACGTCGAGGACGGCGCGGTCGTGATCGTCGCGGATGAAGAAACAGGCGTCGACGTCATGTTCAGCGACGGCCGCCGGTATGGCACCTACGACGAGCATGGCGGCTTTGTCACGAAGGTCGCGGTGGTCGCGGTGAACGACGTCCTTATAGCCATGACGTTGGGCATGGACGGCATCGTGCACATCTGGAACGTCGCCACCCGCGAGCCGATCATGAAGCACCCCGCGTCCATCAGAGAAGTCTCCGCCGCCGTAGTCGGCGATCAGGCCATCTTCGCCTTCTCCTACGCCACGTCCGTCTACACCTGGACCGTCGACATCTGAGTCTCACTTCCCGATGAAGGGTGAACAGGCAGTCGTGCTCGCCCTCGAATAGTCCGTCACCACACGATCTGCGGTAGGCAGTTCAGGAGACAGGAAGAGGGACCATGGAGTGGCATCGGCCGTTTCGGTTGTATCACATGACGATTGGGAGTCGGTCGTTGTTGCTCGATTCGTTCGTCGAGGATGCGTCGCCTCGTCGGGTGTCAGTCGCGTTCTATGGAGTATCGAAGATCAGAATGGACGTGAGAATGACCTCGCTGTCCATTGAAGGCGGAGGAGATCCGGATCCGGGTGTTCGGGTGTTTCGAGTGAATGATGGCGAAGTGTGGGCTGAGTCGATGGCGTGGATTGAGGATGATCCCGATGAACCTCGTGAGCCCTCGGCGTTGGAGGCGTGAGGTGGACGAGTTGGTCAGGTGGGATCGCCCCTTCAAGCTGTGGCACTACTCGCTGTCCCATTCGGCGTTGAAGTTCACCAGCGTCGTCGATCATGTGTCGCCTCACCGAGTCGACGTCGTGTTCTCCAGTGTGGACCATCTGGATATTCGAGACCACTACGATCGCCTCGTCGTGACGAGGGGTGACTCGGATGGTGACTCGACTGTCTTCCTCATCAACGGTGGGGAGGGGAAGGTGGTCGCGGGCTACGTCAGTGATCGGTGGGACTTCCTGTCCAGAAGTAGTTCACCCGCAGTCTGTCGAAATTGGACCGAACCCGACGCGCATCTCCCATGGTGAAGCGCGAGCCTTCCGGGTGGCCCGGCTGTGAGGAAGTCGGTGGGGCCACGTCCTTTGTTGGACGCGGCCCCGTTGCCGTGACCACTGCCGCCAATGGCAGTCGTCGGTCGCACGCCACGCCACAACCGTCTCGCAAGCACCTGGACCAGGTGATGGCCGTCCCCGGCATGGCATGGCCGGGGAGGACCGAGGACGGGGCCGCCTAGACTGGCGCGGATTGTCGTCGCCGTCGACGGAGAGGCCGCCGTGTTCACCCTGAACCGCTTGTTCCAGATCACCGCCATCGCTGAAGCGTGCTCGTGGATCGGGCTCCTCGTCGGCATGTTCTTCAAGTACATCGTCGTGGGCGACGACCTCGGCGTGAAGATCTTCGGCCCCATCCACGGCGCCCTGTTCGTCGCGTACTGCGGGCTCGTGCTGCTGATCGCGCGTCGCGACTCGTGGTCGCTGAAGACCGTCGCGCTCGGTCTCGCGTGCGCCATCCCGCCGCTGACGTCGATCTGGTTCGAGCGCCGGATGGCCCGCACGGCCAAGCCCGAGGCGGTCGAGCCGGAACTCACGCACGCCTGATCCGTCGTCGCGGAGTGACGCGGGCCGCCTGCCCAGCGTCGGACGCCGCGCCCGTCACATCGACAGGACCTCGAACGACGTCGCGTGACGGCCCGAGAAGCGTTGGGCCGTTTGCAAAGCGAGCGCTCGGAGAAACTCCGACGGTTCCGCCATCGGGTGCGCGCCGAGCGCCTCCAGATACGCCTCGTGGGCGTTGAGCGAGGCGATCGACTTGTCGAGCGTGTCGGTGATGTCGACGGCGTGCGTCGCCTCCGGGGACCCGGCGACGGCGACCCTCCGCACTCCCGACCACGGCTCCAGCCTGAGATCGCTGAACAGCCAGCGGTTCGCCGCGTCCCGGACGGCGTCGAAGGTCGCGTTGCCGACGTTGCGGTGGTCGGCCATGTTCAACGCTCCCGGACCCCAGGTCGGGTGGTGGTTGATCGTGATGACGAGTTCGGGCTGGTGCCGTCGGATCGCGGCGGCGAGGTCCCGGCGCAGCGCCACGCTGTGCTCGATGAGCCCGTCGGGGTGGTCCCCGAACTCCACGACGTCGACGCCGACGATCCGGGCGCTCGCGATCTGCTCGGCGACGCGGATCGGCCCGGCTTCGGCGGGCGGTGTGTCGTCCATGCCCGCTTCGCCCTTGCTGGCGAGGTAGTAGGTGATGTCCTTGCCTTGGGCGGTCCATCGAGCGATCGCACCGGCCGCCCCGTATTCGAGGTCGTCGGGGTGGGCGACGATCGCGAGCGCGCGGGTCCAGTCGTCTTCGGGGAACTCGAACAGCGGCGTCGTCATGTCGGTGTCTCCTTCGTCGTGGGGTTCGACGATAACCTCGAGGGACGTTCGATCGTCGCAAAGAGACGTCGGGGGAGTCGGAGTGGGATTCGGCTCGTAGTCCTGGGCGATCCGACGAGTGGGGGAGATGCCGCGTGGTCATCGCGCCCGTTCACCGAACGGCCGAGTTCACGTCTTGTCGAGTTGGACGGTCAGAAGCCCGGTTCGCTCACGAGGTCGAGGTGATCAACCGCGCCAACCGGCAGCGACCAGCCACAATCGACTATCGATGGCGTCGCGGACGACGTTGGGCCATCTGCGCGGCACGGTTGCCCTCGAACAGTTCGGGCGGTCTGGGCAATTGGTTTCTACTGGTTTGCATCCACCGTTCGTCCGGGCTCGGCGGAGAGTGCGGGGGTGGCACCGGTTCGGTTTGGGCTGGTCGACCGTCGCGTCGTCCATTCTCTGGCCCAGACCGTTGACGCGGTCCAACCCGCCCGAACCAACGGGTGAGGTCCTGGGAGGTCGCGGGGTTCATGATGGTTGGCGGGTGCCGTGTGACGACACCCGCCGTGGGCCGACTATCGCTTGCGGAGCACTTCGAGGCGCTCGCGGTATTCCTCTTCGGACACTTCGCCGCGGGCGAAGCGCTCCCTCAGGACACCGACGGCGCCGTGGTTGCGGAACCGTCGCTTGAAGACGATCCCAACGGTGACGAAGACGGCGATCCAGAACAGTGGAATGAGCAGGAACCACGGTCCTCCACCGAAACCGGGGCCGTGTTCGTGCAGGTTGGAGGCAATGACGGCTTCGGTGATGATGTCGGTCATGACGGTCCTTTCGTGGTGTGCCGGTTGGACATCACCAGCGTCGCCGGATTCGACTCCCGCCGCATCGGCTCGCGGGCGGCTTCGGCGCTACCGTCACGGGAGTAGGCGTGCCGAGCCCGCGTCACCTCGTCGGAGTAGCCGCGATGGTCGAACAGCACACGTCTATGTCCGAAGACGCGCGGGACGGGTTGCGCGGCGTGCGCCGGGGGTCGAGCTTTCACGGAGTCGGCGCGAAGGAGCCCCTGTCGATGACGGGGGTTCGGAGCACCGAGCACCCCTCGCGGAGAGGTCGTCGCGGTTGACGCGACCTCCGGCGCGGCTTCGGCGTCCACCAAGGACTAACCCGGGATGCCCGACGTACGCGGGAGCGGCGCTAGGGAGTCCATCCGGGACGGACGAGGCCCGATTCGTAGGCGAAGACGACGAGCTGGGCGCGGTCGCGTGCGCCGAGTTTCGTCATGGCGCGCGAGATGTGCGTCTTCGCCGTTGCGGGGCTCATGTACAGCCGGGCCGCGATCTCGTCATTGGACAGTCCGCCGCCCGCGAGTGTCACGACCTCGCGTTCGCGTTCGGTGAGCGCGGAGGCGTCGCCGCGTGTGGCCGGGGTCTTCGCGCGGTGGGCGTATTCGGCGATGAGGCTGCGCGTCACACCTGGTGAGAGGAGCGCGTTGCCGTCGGCGACGACGCGGACGGCGCGGATCAGTTCGGCGGGTTCGGTGTCCTTGACGAGGAATCCGGACGCGCCGGAGCGCAGCGCCTCGAAGACGTATTCGTCGAGGTCGAAAGTGGTCAGGATGACGACCTTCGTCTCGGCGAGTTTCGGGTCGGCGGTCATGGCGGCGGCGGCTTCGAGACCGTCCCCGCCTGGCATGCGGATGTCCATGAGCACGACGTCGGGTGTCAGTCGCCGCGCGAGGTCGACGGCTTCCGTCCCGCTGGCGGCCTCTCCGACGACGGTGATGTCGTCGCACGAGTCGAGTAGAGCGCGGAATCCGGCGCGGACGAGCGCCTGGTCGTCCGCGAGCAGCACCGATATCGTCGTCACCGGGACCACGTTATATCGATGGCCGGGCAGGGAAGCTCCCACCGTGAGGCGGCCGGGAGCCAGGTCCGTCCACGTCATCGAGTTCCTCCCGCTGGTGGTGTGGAGACCGGTCACAGCGGCAGGCGTGCCCGGACGGTGAAGCCGCCGCCGGTGCGCGGTCCGGCGTGGAGTTCGCCGCCGAGCGCGGTGGCGCGTTCCGTCATCCCCGTGATGCCGTTGCCGAGGAGCGGGATGCCGCCCGCACCGTCGTCGGAGACGGTCACCGCCAACCATTCGTCACTGTAGGACAGTTCGATGTCGACATTCGACGCCTCGGCGTGGCGCAGCACGTTCGTGAGCGACTCCTGGATGATTCGCAGCGCGGCCAGGTCTGTTTGCGGGGTCAGCGCGGCGGGCGTCCCGTGGGTGGTGACGCGGACGGCGAGGCCCGCGCTCCGAACGCTGTGGACGAGCGTGTCGAGCTGGTCGAGACCGGCCGTCGGTTGGCGCGGGGCGGAGTCACCGACGTCGCGGAGGGTGTCGAGCGCTCCGCGCAGCGCCGCGAGCGCCTCCTTGCTGGCGCCCTTGATGGCGGCGAGCGCGGTTCGGGTCTGTTCGGGTTTCTCGTCGATGAGGTGCAGCGCGACACCGGACTGCACGTTGATGAGCGAGATGTGGTGGGCGAGGACGTCGTGCAGTTCCTGGGCGATGCGGAGGCGCTCGGCTCCGGCGCGCCGGGNNGCCTCGGCATCGCGGGCCTGCCGGGCGGCGGCGGTGCGTTCGGCGCGGACTCGCTTGATCCAGATCAGGACGGCGGCGATGACGGACCACAGCGTGGCGGCGGTCGGATAGCCGAGGGCGGCGAACAGTGCGGCGGCTCCGATGGTGACGCCGAGGACGGCGCGGGGATAGCGGTGTGCCCACCACAGGGCGATCGGGCCGATGAGGGCGATGGCGTAGGCCCAGGCGGGCGGGCCGGGGAGCTGTGACCAGTCGTGGTTGTCCCACCAGCGGTTCTGCCCGTGTCTGGGGGCGTACGCCGACATGAATCGCGTGCCGCCGAGTTGCAGCATCGCGATGGGGATCGGCAGGAACGCGCGAAGGACGCGGCGGCCGGTGTGTCGGGTGTCGTGGTGCACCGCTCCACGGTAGGCGCCCGTCGGCGCGGCCGCATGCGTCCGCGGCGGTAGTCGTCTCTACTCCCGGCGTGGTACGTCGACGCTGTTGTCGCGTAGTCCGCTGCGGCTCGGTGGAACGAGCGCGTCGGTTCGTCGAAACCTGCCGGACTCGGGCCGAGTCCCCTCCGCGTGGTTCTGTTGGAGCCGATTGAAGCGGCGGCTGAACAGTCGTTCCCTTGGGACCGTGAGGGGGCGGCGGTGTGTTGGGCCGGTGGGGTTCCCGGCCGGGTGCTTTGGCGTCGTCGATCGGGACTCGCCGCGCGTACTCGGTGTTGAGTGAAGGTCTTCGTCGGCGTCGGCCCCGCGGGGAGCCGTGCGGGCTTCGGCATTCGCGCGATTCCTTGTCTCGGAACGACTCGGCCGGTCCCCTCGAGGGCGCCTGCCGCAGGTCGCTCGCGTCGTCACACATCGCGATGCGCGGATACCTGACGGTGGGTGGGTGATCACGGTGGGCATCGGCGGCGGGGTGGTGCGGGTGGCTCGGGAAACGGTACGCTGCGGCTTCGGTTGTTGCTGTGCCCCGTTCTGGAGAGGGATGTGTCAATGTCGGAATACGACATAGATGCCGCGTACGATCGCGGTGACGCAGTGTGTGTTATTGGTGCGGGTGCATCAGGATTGTTGGCGCTGAAGAACTTGCGCGAACATGGCTTTAATGTGGACTGTTATGAGAAGGACACCGCGATCGGCGGTGGTTGGAACATCAAGCAACGCAATAGTCCGACGTATGTGAATACGCATCTGGTGTCGTCTCGAACGCAGTCGGAGCTGCCCGACTTCCCGATGCCCGACGACTGGCCGGACTATCCGCACCACACCCAGGTGCTGTCCTACTTGGAACGCTACGCGGATCATTTCGGTCTGCGGGAGCACATCTGGTTCGGCAGCGAGATCGAGCGGATCGAGCCCGCCGACCGGGGACGTTTCGACGTCATCATCAAATCCGCCTCTGGCAGCGCGGGTCGGCGGCTCCGGTACGCCGCCGTCGTGATCGCCAACGGCCACAATTGGGACCCGTACCTGCCGGAGTTCGAGGGTCAGCAGCAGTTCCGGGGAGAGATCATGCACTCCTCGGCGTACAGCGACAGCGCCCGCTTCCGGGGCAGGAAGGTCCTGGTCGTCGGGGCCGGCAACTCCGGATGCGACATCGCGTGCGAGGCCGCCGTCGTCGCCGACACCTGCTGGCACTCGACGCGGCGGGGATACTGGTACACGCCGAAGTACGTATTCGGGAAGCCCGCCGACGTCGTCGCGCACCAGCTGTCGTGGCTTCCCGGTGGGCTGCAACGTAAAGCGCGTGAGGCGATCCTCCGTCGGGTCGTCGGTGATCCGCAGCGTTTCGGCCTTCCCGCGCCGGACCACCGGATGCACCAGTCGCACCCGATCGTCAACAGTCACATCCTGCACCACATCGGCCATGGCGCGATCACCCCGAAGCCCGACATCGCGCGGTTCGACGGCCGCAAGGTCGTCTTCACCGACGAATCGACGATCGAGCCCGATCTCGTCGTCATGGCGACCGGATACCGCCCCCGGTTCGACTTCTGCGATCCGGAACTGCTCGGCATGAAGAGCGGCGAAGTGTTCCCACAGCTCTTCGCGCACATGTTCAGCCCGGGGTCGGAGACGTTGTTCGTCGCGGGGTTGCTGCAGGCCGACTCCGGTTTGTTCCCGCTCGTCCACTGGCAGACCGTCGCGATCGCGAAATGGTTGCGGGTGCGTGGCAGCGATCCCGAGCGTGCCAAGGAGTTCCGCCGCCAGGTCGTGTCCGAATCGGACACCCGGTACACCGTCACGCCGATGACCGACTCGGACCGGCACCGCCTGGAGATCTCCAGTGGACGCTATCTCGACTCGGTCGCCCGGATCATCGACACCTTGGACAAAGAAACGGAAGGTGCCCAGTGAGCCTTGAACTGTGGAGGCGTCGCTACCGTAAGGCCCCGATCACGGCGGTCAAACGCGAACTGCTCTCCGTGGAGGCCGACCCGCCCGAGCTCCCCGACGACGCGGTGCCCGCCCCGGTCCTGTGCGTCACCGGTGACGCGGCGGGCGCAGCCGTCTTCGCGGCGAACTGGTTGCCGCACATCGCTCAGCGTGGTCACGCCGCTCACGCCGTAAGCGTGCGCGGTCAGGGCGGAACACCCAAGGGCGACGGCGGTCGAGACGGAAAGGTGCACGACGTCGTTCAGGCGGCGGCCGCGCTCCCGAGTCGGTGCATCCTCATCGGACACGATCTCGGTGCCCTGTGGGTCGCCCACGCCATCACTCGATACCCGGCCGTGTGTGCGATCCTCCTGGCTCCCAAGGGTTTGACGAAGGCGCCCGCGTCGCCGCTCGGCGAGTGTCGGGTCATCGTCGCGGGCAGCCCCGATGACAAGAAATCCGGCCCGAAGGTCCTCGACCGGGCCGCGCAGGCGTACCAGGGCGCGCCGCTGCTGTTCCCGGGCATCGGACACGACGTCATGAACGACCCCAACTGGCAGCAGCCCCTCGACGCGATCCTCGACTGGATCTCGGAACCCGTCGCCACCCCGGTCTCCTGACGAAAGCCCTTATGGAGGGTGATCGCGACGCGGTCACCCTCCACAGTCATGTTCGGGTGCCCTTGGTCGATGAGGCGCGGGTTCGATAGGGAACTCGAAGCATTGCATCACGGTGTCGGTAGGGCGTCGATCAACGCGTCGAGGGCGGGTTCGAAGCGATGCGGTGCGGCGACGGCGTAACCGACGAGCACACCGTCGCGATGTGGCATCGTCGCCTGTGGATGCCGGAACTGGGAGAGGCCGTACAGCCCAAGGCCGCTCCGCCTCGCCGCCTCGACAGTGGAGGACTCCGTGCCGGTCGGCAGTCGCAGTACGGCGTGCATGCCCGCCGCGATCCCCGTGTACTCGATGTGCGGGGCTTTGCTCGCGAGCGTCGACACGAGCAGCTGTTGGCGCTGTCGATATCGCTGACGCATCCGGCGAACGTGTCGGTCATATACGCCCGAGTCGAACATGTCGGCCAGGATCAACTGCTCCGGGACCGGCGTCCACGCCTCCCAATCGCCCTTCACGTTCAACACCGCGTCGACGAGTCGGCTCGGCAGCACCATCCACCCGACCCGAACCGCCGGTGAGAGACTCTTGCTCACCGATCCGATGTAGACGACGTGCTCGGGGTCCATCGCCTGCAACGCCCCGATCGGTCGACGATCGTAGCGGAACTCGCCGTCGTAGTCGTCCTCGATGACGACGCCGCCAACCGATCGCGCCCATTCGACGGCGGCCGTCCGGCGCGACGGCAGCAGCGGTCCGCCCGTTGGAAACTGGTGTGCGGGCGTCAACAGCATCGACCGGGCCGACGGCGCGACGTCGTCGACCCGTGCGCCGTCGTCGTCGATGTCCATCGGCAGCGTGGCGACCCCGGCTTCGGCGAGGAACGACCAGTGCTGCGACAACCCGTACGCCTCGACCGCGAGCGGACCGCGCAGCACTCCGCCGAACAGCAGGCGCAGGCCGTGCCCGAAACCCGCGCACACCACGACATTCTCCGCCGACGCGCGAACCGCGCGTGTTCTGCTCACATAGGACGCCACCGCTTCGCGCAGTTCGATCGTGCCGCGTGGATCACCGGGTCCGAAAGCGTCACGCGGGGCCGCTGCGAACGCCCGTCGAGCGCTCGCCAGCCATGCCGAGCGTGGAAACGTCGCCGGGTCCGTCCTACCGGGACGCAGATCGTGTTTCATCGGCTCGACGCCCGGAATCGGCCGAGCGCGCGTTGCCGCCGGGGAGGCCGGTTCGGGCCTGGCCGCGACGCGCGTGCCGGAACCCTGGCGGGCGGTCAACCACCCCTCGGCGACCAACTCCGAGTAAGCGTTCGAGACGGTGCTTCGGGCGAGACCGAGATCCGCAGCCAGCGAACGATACGGAGGCAAGGTCGTACCCGCCGCGAGTCGTCGATCGCGGATCGCCTCGCGCAGTGCTCGGCTCAATCGTTCCTGTTGTGTTCCCGGGCCCGTCAAGCGCAACGGCAGGTCACTGCCCTCACGCTCCGCCGAATTGACCCACGATTTCTCCACGTGAGTGCACCTTACGCCTGGTCAACCCGCTCGTAGTCTTGGGCACATGGACAACACGACAACTCTTCGACTGAACCTCGCCACCGTCGCCAAGGACGCCTTCAGCGCCCTGCTGCGATACGACAAGGCGGCCACCGCGGGCGTCGACGAGACACTCGCCGACCTCGTCAAGATTCGCGCCTCCCAGATCAACGGGTGCGGCTACTGCCTCGACATGCACTCCACGGAAGCCCTGAAGAACGGCGTGCCGCAGAAGCGCCTCAACGTACTGGCCGGTTGGCGCGAGACCGCCGGAGTCTTCACCGACGCCGAACTCGCCGCGCTGGAGCTGACCGAGGAGGTCACCCTCGTCAGTCAGGGAGGCGTTCCCGATGACGTGTTCGCGGAGGCCGCGAAGCACTTCACCGACGAGGAGCTCGGCGCCCTGCTGCACCTGATCTTCGTGATCAACACGTGGAACCGCATCGCCATCGCCACCGGCAAACACGCCACCCCGTGAGCTCGGATCGCACGCGTTCTCTCGACGTCCGCGGTCGCGCCGCCGAACGCTGGGCCACGGAGTCGCGTCCGCCGGTTCGCCCGCCGGTTCGAGGCCGAGGGGCGGACACTGGCCGACGGGAATCGAAACTCGTCGTCCGAGTGGATCGACCATCGTGGCGGGTCCGTCGTGTCGGGCGATCCGAGCCGGTTCGGGCGCAATCACCCGACCGGTACCCGCGCCTCGACCTCAGCAGTCGAGAACCGACAGAGTCCCGGCACCTCGCGTCGGGCCGTTCGCGTCGACTCAGCGCACCTCGATGAAGTCGAGCTCGGTGAACGCCGAACCGTGCGCGAATCGCAGTGTGTTCCAGCCTGCGGACAGGGTGACGTTCACGTTGACCTGCTTCCAGTTGTCCCAGCCCGTGTGCGGATAGGTGACCACACCGGCGTTCGTTCCGTTGACGGACAGGCGATGCGTGGCACCGGCACTCGAACCGTTCGCGAACCCGACGGCGACCGTGTGACCACCCGCGCTCGGCGTGAACACTCTGATGTCCACATAGCTGTCTCCATAGTCGATGTACGCCACGACCTGTCCCTGGGAGGCCCCTGCCGCGTTGCCGCGTACTGAGCAGTGATTCAATGTTCCGCGTTCGGCCTCGTATCGGACCCGGCTGCCCCGCACCACGGGATAGTCGCCGGCCCAACCGAGATCGGCGCGGTACATGCTGCGCCCACCTCCGACATGGCCGTGGAAGAAGATCGAATCGACGCCGCCGTCACCACGCACGACGTCCGCGCCGCCCGGGCCGTTGACGGCGCCGTCGAGGCTCGCTCCGGTCACGAGTGGCCGGTACGCCTTCGTATAAGCCCCCGTCAGCGACGTCGAGGTCGCGTAACTCGTGAAGTAGCTGTCGTTCCAGTACTCACCACCCGCGTAGAAGAGCACGTAGTGCCCGCCCTGCTTGACGAGCACCGGCGCCTCCAGGATGCCGCGTTCGGCGGCCTGGTCGTTGCGAAGGATCGCGACGCGATTACCGATGAGGCTCAACCCGTTCGCGCTCGTCTCCTGTAGATAGACGATGGGCGGTTGGCCGATCGCGTTGGCGTCGGTCTTGTAGATCAGATAGTGCCGACCGTCCTCGCTGAAGGTCGAGGCGTCGATGGCGCCGCCTTCGTTGGCCGGGCAGACGAGCGGTCCGGAACCGACGGGCGCGAACGGTCCGGTCGGCGCGGAGGCCACGGCCGCTCCGATGCACTGGCGGTCCGGGTTGACGCTGTGAGCCGTGTAGTACAGCAGGTAGCTGCCGTCGGGGCGGCGCGAGACGTCCGGTGCCCAGGTCCGTCCCGGTGTCGCCCACGCGCCGAGATTCGGCAGGGCATCGATGCCGGTGACCGTCCACGGGCCCGTCGCGCTGTCCGATGTGGCCACCGGCACGTTGCGGCCGCTGTTGGTCGAATAGGCGTAGTACTTGTCGCCGAACTTGCTGACGTCCGGGTCGGGGAAGTTTCCGCTGATCGCCAGTTGCGGTGGCACGGCATCGATTCCGATGTCCTCGGCCACCGCTTCCGGTCGGGTGCCGATCCAGCCCAAAGTGGTCGCCACGACGAGGGCGGCGACACCGGCCACGAGGATGGCGCGCTTGCGAGATCGAATGAGGAAGCTGCTGGGCATCGGGCTCGCCTTCACGTCGTCGGTTTGATCCGCGATGGAGTGCGAGGACCATACTGAACACGCGGCGCGCCACGCAATATCGCCCGCCATGAAGGTGCCATAAGTCGAATCGCGGGTTCAGCATCAATATGATCCATAAGGGAACCGGGGCTTCCTCGCTGCCGTGCCCCCGGCAGTCGGCGCCCAGTCGGTGAACCGCGACGGAGGTTCGGCTCGTCTGCCGCGCCCGCATCGGTCTCAACCGATGAGGTTCGCCATGCCGATTCCCACGGCGGCGAGGACGGCGGGGACGGCCATGAGGGCGAGCGCGACGACGGCGCACCCGTTCCGCGCGGGTTGGACGGGCCTGTCGAGTTCTGCCCGGGCCCACTTGACGGCGGGATCGTTCTCGTCATCGTATTCGTAGTCGTTCCAACTGACGATCTTCGCGATGCACAGCATGCAGATGGTTCCGGACTGAGTGGTCGGCATCTGATCGCCGCAGGTGTTGCAGGTCGCCATCGAACCTCCGCGTGATTCCGCCCTATCGAAGGATATCGAAATATTGGAGAGTCGTCACCTAGCGTTCCGATGGCTTGTCGGTTTTGTAGTGGGTGGCGGGTGTTCCGCGAGGCGAAGTCCGTTCGGATCCACGCGCCCCGGACACCGCCGGTCGAAGAGCGGTGCGGTGAAAAGGGATCGCGCTAGGACACCGGCGTTGGGGCCGGTTCCAGCGGCGGTCGCGTTGTGGCGCGCGGCTTCCAGCGCGTCACGGCGACACCGACGAGACAGACGACGCCGCCCGCGAACGCCACGATGGACGGAACCTCGCCGATCGCGATCCACGAGAGCAGCACGGCGACGGCGGGAACGAGGAACGTCGTCGCGCCGAGCTTGCCCGCCGACGTGCGCCGCAATGCGTAAGCCCACGTCGTGAACGCGATCGCGGTCGGGAAGACTCCCAAGTAGACGACCCCGGCGATGGCCGAGGTCGGCGCGGCGGCCAGTTCCGTCACCAGTTGGGGCGCGAACGGGACGGTCACGACCGCGCCGATCGCGCAGCCGAGCCAGGTCGCCTGGATCGGGTTGACCTTGTCGATGACGGGCTTCTGGGCGACGACGCCCGCCGCGTACAGCACCGCCGCGAGCAGCGCCAAGCCGACGCCGGTCAGGCTGATGTCGCCGAAACGGCCGCCCGCCGCGATGATCGCGACACCGGAAAAGGCGATGGCACAACCGATCAGGAGCGGACGAGGGAAGCCCTCCGCCAGGAACAGTCCGGACAGGACGGCGATCAGGATGGGGCCGATGTTGACGACGAGCGCCGCCGTCCCCGCGTCCAGGTACAGTTCGGCGGCGTTCAACGCTAGGTTGTAGCCCCCGAACCACAGCACGCCGTAGACGACGATGAGGCCGAGCGCTCGCCCGCGAGGCATGGGCGCCCGCGCGAACAACGCCATTCCGCCGAGGACGAGCGCGCCGACGGCGAGCCGCCCGAGCGTCAACGCGCCGGGGGAGAAGGACTCCCCGACCATGCGGATTCCGACGAACGCCGACGCCCACAGCACCACGGTCACGGCGGCCGCGACGACGGCCCATTCCTTGGCCGTCCACGACATCTTTCCCATGGCGTGAAACCTATGCCCGCCGTCCGACGCTTCCGACGTCATCGTGATCGGCGTCACTGGTGACGCACGCGGCAGTGGGCCATGGGAATAGCTGAGCCGTCCGATGCCCCGTGGGGATCGAACACTGGCTCACTCAGATGCCGGAGCCCTCGCTCCCTGGAAGTGGCGGCATACGGCTCCCGCAGAGAGCCTTTGGTCGACAGCCAGCACCCGACAGGCAGCGTTCGACGGACGGCACCCGACAGGCGGCGCACAGACAACGCACACCGTCCGCAGTGGAACATCCGGAACGGCCGAGTCGGAGCCACCACTCCCAACGTGTTCTGAACGTTCCGCTTGGTTGGTCAAACGGCTGGCTTGGTTGGGCAAATGTCGGAAACAGGCGTGTTTTCGCAATTTGGCCAACCAAGCGGAACTTTTGCCCAACCAAGCGGAGAGAGGGGGCGAGACTGGGTCGTTGGTTGTTCGCTTCTTTCTTTTTTTTGGGGGGGCGCCGGGGTCGTCCTCGGGGATGGAAGTTCCGGCCCCTCGCCAACATCGGCCTGCGCGGGGGGTGTGCGACGATGCGGCCATGCATGCGGACGATCGAGTCGACGAAGCCGTCACCCCGGAACTGGCCTCGTTCCTGCGGACGGCGGTCGACGACCGGCCGATGGTGATCGCCGGGTCGGTGTGCGCCGCTTGCGGGGGACGGGCGTTCGCCTTGGACTTCGACGAGGTCGAAGGAGTCGCGGCGCGGGAATGCCACGGCTGCGAGGCTCGCGCGTTCATCGCCGACAGCGCCGAGTTCTGGGAAGAGGCCGACACCGGCACCGCCGTGTGCTTCACCTGCGACGGCGAGGACTTCGAGGTTGCCGTCGCGTTCACGATGGGCGACGACGGCACCGTTCGTTGGATCACGATCGGCCTGCGCTGTACTCGCGACGACACAGTGGACGTCTTCGCGGACTGGAAGATCGACTACGCGCCGACCGATCACCTTCTCACGATGGCGTGACGCGGCCTTATTCCGAGGTCGGCCGTGGCCGTCTCCTGCGACCGCTCGTGGGCGGTCGTCAGACGACGGCGCCGTTGCCCGGGTCGTCGTCCTCGTCCTCGGGTTCGGGGCGGAGCCGCCAGATCAGCATCGCCACACCACCGATGAACGCCGCCATGCCGGTGAGCCGACCGAGGTCGGAGCCGACGTCGAGCAGTTCCGGCGAGATGAACAGCGTCAACCCGCCGACGATCAGCAGCACACCGAGGATCGCGGGCGCCGACGGTCGGGGGACCGGCGGGGGCGGCGGAGGCTCGTAGTTCTCCTCCGGCTCGTCGTCGTCCTCGCCGAGATCCGCGTCCCACAGATCCAATAGGGAAGGATCCTGGCTCGGGTGCGCGAGGCGGGCCGCCGAGTCGTCCCGCGTTCGCGGCGGCTCGTCGTCCTCCTCCTCGTCCGCATCGGGCCACTCGGGCGAGTCGTTGAAGTCGGCGATCATCGCCGCGAAGCGCTCGTCCACCTCGGCCGCGTCAAGTTCGGGTTTGCCGGACTCGGACGTGTCGTCGGGTTGGTCGCGATCCGGCTCGTCGTCCTTTGTGCTCATTGTGATGCCTGGAGGCTCGTCAGTCGTTCCTTGATGAACGCGACCGTGTTGTCGAAGATGACATCCGCGTCGTGGTCCAGTGTCGCGACGTGGAAGCTGCGCGGCAGGATCGTCTCGACGACGTCCTTCGACGAGATCGAGGCGAGCACCAGGGCGGTGTTCTCCGGTTCGACGACGTGATCGACGGCGCTGCGGTACACGCGCACCGGGACGTCCACGCGCGCCAGATCCGAGCGCACGAGCTTCCACAACCGCCGCAGCGAGTTCAACGCGGGCAACGGCACCTTGTTGTAGCTCGTCTCCACGGCGTCCGGTTTGGCGATGTCACTTCCGATGCCGGGCACGGTCGCCACGAATCGGTGAATGAAGGGGACGAGGTAGTTCACGGCGAACTTCTTGCTGAACACCGACGGGTTCACCAGCACGAGTCCCGCCAACTCGTCGCCACGCTCCTCCGCGAGCCGCAGCGTCAGCGTCCCGCCCATCGACAGGCCGGCCGCGAACACGGGCACACCCGTGGCGAGCGCCTCGTCGAAGGCCCGGTCCAGTTCGCCGTACCAGTCCTGCCAGCGAGTGCGCGACATGTCCTGCCAACGGGTGCCGTGACCGGGGAGTCTCGGGCAGAACACGTTGTATCCGGCGGCGTGGAGGTGATCGCCCCACGGTCGCATCGAGGAGGGATTTCCGGTGAAACCGTGGCACAACAGAACGGTGGCGGGCGCGTCGGCGCCCGCG
>NZ_CBCRZX010000007.1:0-67433 GCF_965137155.1 Stackebrandtia soli | reverse complement strand
ATGGAATGAGTCGGTTCCGGCCATGACGCTCACGTCGGGCACCTTCCTACTCGGCAGCGGGTTACCAAATCTTCGCACGGGTACGCCGGGCGCCCCCTCGGGCACCGGTCTTGAGTACGCTCATAGACATCATTGGATAGGGAAGAAGGAGCCGTGCCTTGCTGTACGGGGTGTTGAAATGGGTCGTCATCGGTCCTTGGCTACGGATCGTCTACCGACCCAAGGTCGAGGGCCTGAGCAACATACCCAAGCGCGGTGCCGCGATCATCGCGAGCAACCACGTCTCATTCTCGGATTCGATCTTCCTTCCGCTGGTCGTCAGCCGAAAGATCATCTTCATCGCCAAATCCGACTACTTCACCGGCAAAGGCATCAAGGGCTTTTTCACTCGCCTGTTCTTCAGCGGCGTCGGCGCGATTCCCGTCGATCGGACCGGGGGCAAGGCCGCGCACGGCGCGTTGGAGACGGGGCTGCGGGTGCTCGGTGAGGGCGATCTGTTCGGTATCTACCCTGAAGGCACGCGGTCCCCGGACGGACGTCTGTACCGCGGCAAGACCGGCGTCGCGCGCTTGGCGTTGCAGGCCCAGTCACCCGTCATTCCCGTCGCGATGCTAAACACCGGTGAACTGCAGCCGATCGGCAAACGACTGCCGAAGATCGGCCGCGTCCGCATCTCCATCGGCGAACCGATCGACTTCTCTCGATACGAGGGTCTCGCCGGGGACCGGACGGTCGAGCGGGCCGTCACCGACCAGATCATGTACGCGCTGATGGAACTGTCCGGACAGGACTACATCGATGAGTACGCGATCAAGGCGAAGGCCCTGAAGCAGCAGGCCGACGAGTCGACCGCCGAGGCCGAGCGGGTGCGTCTCGAACGCGGCCGCCGCGACGGCGACTGAATCGCCCGCCGCTCATCGCGGTCTACTGTGGTTCTTTGAGCGTCCCGCCCTTGGGTGAGGACGCTCGTTCGTCGACGCGCCGTCGGGCCGTCGCCGGGAAACCCTGCCGGACCGGCGCCATCGCCGTTCGCGAGGCGGCCCGGATTCGTCGCGGGTGTGAGGACGGCCGCGCTGGGGATACCGCGACCGCCCTCAATGGAAGTCGCCCTGCGGCGAGCTCCGGTTGGGCGGTGGTCCCGTCGGGTGTCTTGAGATGACGGGACGATCGCTATTCGGGATGTGTCAGGGGCGAGACGGAAGCGCCGTCTGGACGAGCCCCACCAGACCGTTCCAATCGTTGGCCGTCACGGAGAGTACCGGGTAATCGTCGTGGTCGGTCAGCTTCGAGTCTCGGATTCCCACCGTCGCCTGAGCGATACCGACCTCGACGCAATTGCTGTCGCCACCCCAGCTGCGACTCGCCTTACGCCAAGAACGGATGGTGTGCGGTGTGTGATGCGTGTTTTCCACGACCGCATTTATAGCGCGGCTGTGATCTGACGCATAAGTCGGGTCGTCGATTCGGGTGACAGGACGGCATCCGATATCCGGGTGAAGAGATCCTGGTATGTGTCGATATCGGACTGTTCGGACAACAGTAGATCGCGGGCCTCGCCTTCGATGACCGTAATGGTGGGATCCTGAGGATCACTATAGGTATATATCGAGAAACTCGCATTTGGCAGCCAATAGTCGGAAATGACCGCGCGAATCGGCAGGACGTGAATCGTGATCTGTGAATCCGTTTCTTGCAGGTGTATCAATTCCTCAATCTGGGCGCGCATCGTCTCGGGCGGCGCGGCCGGGCGCAGAAGGGCCAGTTCGTCGATGACGGCCGTGTAGCGCGGCCCTTCCGGCCGTCTCATCATGCGCTGGCGCGCGAGTCTCGCCTCCACGGCCTTGTCGATGTTGGCCGTCGGCGCGAAACTGCCGCGGACATGACTGACCCGGCACCGCGCCCGCGTGTAGTCCGCGGTTTGCAGGAGCCCGGGAATCACGCCGCCGGAGAACTCCCGGATCAACGCCGCGCCGAACTCTAGATCGGCGTTGATGCGTTGTCGCGCGCCCATGTGTTTCCCGAAGTCCTGCCACCAACCGCGCTCCGCGCCGTCCGCCGCGATGCGAATGATCTCGTGCCATCGCGTACCGTCCACACCGTACACGGGAAGCAGGGTCATCAGATCGGCGAGATTCGGGGCGAAGGTCGCGTTCTCCATCCGGGAGATCTTCGCGGTCGTCAATCCAGTCTTCTTGCAGATTGTCGCCGTCGGCAGTTTCGACTCTTTGCGAAGTCGCAATAGTTCGGCGCCAAGTCGCTTGCGGCGCACCAGGGGACTGATCATGACACCTCATTCGGCGCAATTTTCACTCGAATGACAAAGCATACTCGGCGAGTACAACCACCGTCACGCTTCGCACGCGCTTCCGCTGCGCGCTAACGTTTTAGCTGGTCGAGTCGGACCCACTACCGTCGCTTGTGATCTTTAACCCTGTGTGCTAGCTTGCACTCAGTGTTGCGGACACGTAATTTTCGCTATCGCGAGGACGCTCCGTGACATTGCTGATGGTCGACGTGGTCAAGTGGGTGGCCGCGCGAGCATAGCCGATGGAGGAAAACCATGGCAGCCAAGCAGCAGCGAACGTTTCGCCCGGTCTCACCGGCCACAGTGCGGCGAATCGATTCGGGGGAGATCAAACCGATTGGTGCGGGCGTGTATGCCGGCCGGTCGGACATCGTGCCGATGGTGGGAGAGGGCGATCGAAGCCCGGACGGTCAGCTGACCGACGAAGCGGCACAACGTATTGCGGACGCGTTCACCGCGCTGGCGAATCGTCGCCGCGCCATCCTTCGGGGTGAGGAGCCATGATGACGGCCGCCCAAGCCGAGGCGGCATGTAAGGCGCACGTCAAGCACGACGACTCTCCACGATGTGTGGAATGCGAACAGTACTGGCCCTGTCAAACCTATGTCGACGCCTATCGGGTGACGGTCGACGAGGTCTGTGCCCGCTCCGCTCGTCGCCGAGCCAACCACGGGTAGAACGGAACGGCTGTCCCGTCACCCGGCGGATCGGCTGCGTCGCGACGGGAACACGATCGCGGCTCACCCCACCCGACGTCAGATGACGGGACGACTCCGGCCACGTTCGGCGCGGATTTCCGTGCCATCCGACGCAGCCGGAACCGGTCCGGTCGCGTGTCTCTTGAGGGCGCTTTGTGCGTTCGTCGGGTGTTTTTCACCGGTTTGACCGAGGCGCCTTCACAACGCGTCGCGTTTACCTTTGACGGTGACGTCACGTTCAACGGTGAACGGCGCTTCCCCTCCACCCCTTGAGAAAAGGCCCCGACTCATGCGTCGAAGCACGATCCTGCGCACTGTGTTGCTCGCGGTATTCGCCTCAATGGTCCCCGCCGAAGCGGTGGGGTCGGCCGGCATCGAACCCTACCGGGCGACCAGGCCACCGCAGCCGTTTCTCGAACCGGCCGACGAGCGGGAACGCCTGCGCCGCATGCTCGACCGCGCCCTGCCGATCACCTGGGTGTTCACTGGGGACAGCATCACCCACGGGGCCAAGCACACCCACGGCTGGCGCAGCTATTGCCAGCACTTCGAGGAGCGCGTGCGCTGGGAACTGCACAAGGTGTCCGACTTCGTCATCAACACCGGCATCAGCGGGCAGCGAGCCCGGGAGGTTCTGTCGAGCTTCGACGATCGCGTCACGCGCTTCGCCCCCGCCGCGGTGTTCCTCCTGGTCGGCATGAACGACGCGAAGGACGGAGTGTCCGGCCGCGGCAGGTTCCGGACCGACCTCGCCGAACTCGTCGACCGGGTGCGTCAGCTCGGTGCCGTGCCGGTGCTTCAGACCGCGAATCCGATCGACGTCGAACACAGCCCCGACCGCGAGGACCTACCTGCCTATATGGACATCATTCGGTCGGTGGCGGAGGAACGCGCGGTCTTCCTGATCGACCATCACGTGTTCTGGGAGAGCCAGAGCGCGGGCGTCATCGACGATTGGTTGTCCGACCCGATCCACCCCAACGAACGGGGCCACCACGAGTACGCGAAGAAGATCTTCGTCGAACTGAACATCTTCGACCCGGCGAGCCCAACGTGCTCCCTGGAGATTCCCTGACGCTGACCCGGGAACCTTGGGGCCCTTGACGGACTTCCGACACTGTCACCATGACCGAGACCGAACCGACGCTCGCCGACGGCATCACCTACATGACCTATTTCGACACGGACACCGACGCGGAGGCGTTGCGGCGCGTTCTGACGACGGCCTTCGCGATGCCGGCCGACCGCGTCTACGTCGGGCTCATGGAGCACCTGGGTGATCGGGACGGCCCACTGTTGCACGTCCTCATCGAGGTCCCGGAGGAACCGGGTCTCCCGTGCGTCCTCACCGGCGGAAACGCTCTCGCGCGGGCGTGCGGCGGTATGACGGAACTCGAACTCGCGCAATGGCTGTGCCCTCGGCTCGGCACGAGCGCGTTCGTCTCCAACGACAGTCCCTGCGCTGTCGAGTGGTACTACGTCGGAACCGACGGTGTGTCGAGCCGGGTGATCGCCGATGAGGACGCCGTCGAGGATGGTCGCCTCGTCGTCGCCCACTCGTACGACCCGATCCCGTCCCGCCCCGACGTCGCCGTGATCGAACCGCCCGAATGGTCGTCGTGTTGGCGGTGACCGCGGGCCGGACCGGCCCCGGCTCGTGGTGTGCCGGCCCGGCCCGCGATGCGGGAGATGGTCAATCGGTCGCGAACGCCGCGTCGAAGGCCGCGCTCGGCGGGTCGAACAGTTGCGAACGGACGAACGTGACCGCCTCGGCGGCGCCTCGGAGACGGTCCATGCCCGCGTCCTCCCACTCGATCGAGATGGGACCGTCATAGCCGATCGCGTTGAGCGTTCGGAAGCAGTCCTGCCAGGGGACGTCCCCGTTTCCACAGGAGACGAAGTCCCAGCCGCGTCGGGGATCGCCCCACGGCAGGTGCGATGACAGCCGTCCGTTGCGTCCGTTGCCGGTTCGCCTGCGGGTGTCCTTGCAGTCGACGTGGTAGATCCGATCCTTGAAGTCCCATAGGAACCCGACCGGGTCGATGTCCTGCCACACCATGTGGCTCGGGTCCCAGTTCAGGCCGAATGCCTCCCGGTGCTCGACTGCCTCCAGCGCCGCCGCCGTCGACCAGTAGTCGTAGGCGATCTCGCTGGGATGCACTTCGAGCGCGAAGCGGACGCCGACCTCGTCGAACACGTCGAGGATCGGGTTCCAGCGGTCGGCGAAGTCGCGATAGCCCGCCTGAATGGTCTCGTCGGACACGGGTGGGAACATGGCGACGTACTTCCAGATCGATGAACCGGAGAAGCCGACCACAGTCGACACCCCGAACGCGGCCGCCGCGCGCGCGGTGTGCGTCATCTCCTCGGCGGCGCGCCGCCGAACCCCCTCCGGTTCTCCGTCGCCCCACACTCGACTGTTGACGATGGACTTGTGCCGGTCGTCGATCGGGTCGTCGCAGACCGCCTGGCCGTTGAGATGGTTCGAGATCGCCCACACGTCGAGGCCGTGCCGCTTCAACGTCGCTCGCTTCTCGGCGACGTACGAGGCGTCCGTGGCGGCCCGTCGGACGTCCAGATGGTCGCCCCAGCAGGCTATCTCGAGGCCGTCATAGCCCCACGACGACGCGAGCCGACATACCTCCTCGAACGGCAGATCGGCCCATTGACCGGTGAACAGGGTGACGGGACGGCTCATCGGGTGACTCCTTCGTCAACGGGGGAGAGCGAACGCAGGTATGCCAGACCTTCGGTGGCTATGGCGTCCTGTGTGGGCGCCAGCCGCCGCCAGATCGAGGCGGCCGTGGCGATCGTCGCGTTGTTCGCGGTGAACGATTCGATGATGAGCGGACCGGCGTACGCGGCGTCTCGCAACGCGCCGAGAATCGCTGGCCAATCCAGGTGGTCCCGCCCCGGAGCGCCCCGATCGTTGGCGCACACCTGTACGTGCGCGATCCGACCGGCGGCACGCCCGATCGCCTCGACGATGCTCGTCTCCTCGATGTTCATGTGGTAGATGTCCAGCGCGAGGCCGCAACCCGGCGCGTCGCCGAGGGCGTCGAGCCCCTGGTCGACCGTGTTGATCAAGCTCGTCTCATAACGGTTCAACGGTTCGACGGCGATCGTGACGCCCTGCGGTGCGGCGTGTTCGGCGACACGGGCGAGATTCTCCCGCAACTGTCGATAGTGGCCGTCGCGTTCGTCGTCGGTCATGCGCCACGTCCTGCCGACCGACGCGTAGGCCGGCCCGGCGATGACGGGCGAACCGACCGTCGCGGCGACGTCGGCGACGTGCCGAAGGTAGTCCACGGTTCCGGTGATGGTGGCGGTGTCGGCGGCCACGAGTTGCCGGTCGCCGCCCATGACGAGGACGACGGTCGCCCGCAGGCCGAGACCGTCCAGCAGGGTGGCGGCCTTCGCCGCGTCGAAGCCGCCGACCTGTTCCACGGGAAGTTCGATGACGTCGAAGCCCCAGTCGGCGACGCGCGGCGCGAGCCGTGCGAGCGAGTCATCGGTGAGGGGCGACGTCCACACCCAGGTGTTGACTCCGAGGGGAAAGCTCACGGAGGCTCCTTCGCTGTCGTGGGGTGGTGACGGGCCCGATCGAGTCCGCCGCCTCAGGTCCTGCGTGGGAGTTCGTTTCCGCTGCGCGGCACGAATGGGAGCCCACGCGTTGAGGGGCTCCGGTGGCGGAGGCCGTTCTCACGAAGAACGCCCCATCACCGGAACCCCTCGCGGGTCATCGATCCTGCCAGGCTTTCGGGAATCCCGGTAGGTCTTCGCCGCCGAACTTCGCGTAGTGCAGGCTCGGCATGTCGGCGTTGCGCTCGAGGTACTCGTCGAGGTCGTCGGAGGTGATCGGCGACTGCGGCAGCACCCACTCCTTCGGCACCTCTTCGCCGTTGAGGATCTTCACGGCCGCGAGGACCGGGGTCCGCCACTGGAAGTTGGAGTAGACCGGGGCGATCGCGTTGATGCCGGTCTCCTTCCACTTGCGCAGGAACGAGATCTCGTCCTCACCGGACATGACGGGGTAGTCCTTGCCCATGTCCTCGAAAGCCTCGAGGGCGGCCACGGCACCGTCGCCGGCGTCCATCCAGATTCCGTCGACGTCGCCCCGCTGGAGGTACTGCGTCACGATGCTCTTGATCGTCGCGCCGTCTCCCTCGGTGAACTCGTCGCCGAGGATCTCGAGCTCGCTGTCCTCGAAGATCTTCTGGGCGGCGGCCCAACGGTTCTCGAGGACGTCGACGCCGGGCAGGATGCGCAGCGCGAGGACCTTCGAACCGGGCTCCAGGTTCTCGACGAGGTGCTCGGCGGCGTCCGCGCCGAACGCGTAGCCACCGATCGGGTGAATGAACGTGGCGGCGCAGTCGGTGTTGACACCGCGGTCGAACACGATCACCGGGACGCCGCTGTCGCACGCGGTCTCGACGGCGGGCGTGAGGGTCGCGGTCGTGGACGGCGAGATGATGATCGCGTCGCAGTCACCCGAGTCGACGAACGCCTGAATGTCGGAGATCTGCTGGTTGTCGTCGTCGGCGGCGTCGCTGACACGGAACTCGCCGATGTCGCCGCTCTCCTTGAGAACCTCGACCTGCTCCTGCATGGTGAGCCAACCCGTGACTCGCCACGGGTTCGACACCGAGGCGTTGGAGAAGCAGACCGTCGCGTCGCCACCCTCGCGCTTGAACTGGCTCGTGTCGATCCATTCGGGCTCGATCGCCTGGAGCCATGGTTCGTCCGGGTCGCCCTCGGGCTCGATCTCGCGTTGCGCGAGCTGCCGGTCGTAGTCCTCCTGGACGAACCAGTCGTCCTCGGCCGGCTTGTCGGTGGCGGCCGTGTCGTCGGGGGTGTCGGTCGTACAGCCGGTCAGCAGTAGTCCGACCGTGGCGGCGCCCGCCACCAGTGTTCGTGTGAATCGCATCGGAGCTTTTCTCCTATGTGGTCGCCGCGTCGGCGCGCGGCGTTGCTGGCAAGGGGGACGGGGTGGCGCGGTTGGAGCGTTCGCGCGCGGCGTAGGCGACCGCGGCGATGATGATGACGCCCTGCGCCACAGGACGGACGGTGGACTGGACACTCAGTTGGTTGAACAATGTGAACAGTGCTTCGACGGTGAACGCGCCGAGGATGGCGGCGCCGACGCTGCCGCGTCCGCCGCCGAGGACGACCCCGCCGAGGACGACGGCGGTGATCGCGTCGAACTCCAGGCCGTCGCCCACCTTCGCGGTGACCCCGGCGTAACCGCCGATGAGGATCGCCGCGACGGTCGCGAGCAGCCCGGACAGGATGAAGGCCGTGATCTTCACTCGACCGACGCGAACGCCCGCGAATCGGGCGGCGGTCGTGTTGTCTCCCACGGCCATGAGGGTGCGCCCGCCGGGTGAGCGCATCGCGAGGACCGCGATGGCGCCCAGGGCCACGATGATGAGCGCCGACCACGGCACCGTTCCGATCCACGGAACGTTCTCTATGCCGTTGCGTCCCGCGACCCGGAACGCGTCCGACAGGGAGCCGGTCGGCGCCCCGCCGGTGAGGAGCCGGATCGCGCCGAACAGCACGAGCATCATGCCGAGCGTCGTGATGATCGACGGTACCTTGAGGACGGTCGTGATGGCGCCGTTGACGAGCCCCACGAGCGCTCCGATGACGAGCATCAGCGCGATGACCCCGACAGTCAGGGATTCCTCGCCGTCGATGAGCAGCGCCGCGAGGACGACCTGCGCGCCGACGAGCGAACCGACCGACAGGTCGAACTCGCCGCTGACGATGACGAAGTACTGCCCGATCGCGAGTACGACCAACGGCGCCGCCTGCTTCACGAAGGTCATGAGGCTCGCCGGTTCGGCGAACGACGGGTTGATCGTGAGGATCACCGCGAAGATCAGGACGAAGAGGATGGCGACGGTGCCGGTCCCGGTGGCGAGCCGGCCGAGGACGCGTCGTGGTGCTGACGTGTTCATGCCTGGCCTCCTGTGGTCGCGACGCGTGCGGGGGTGTCGTCGGCGGGTTCGCGGGGTTTCGGTGGCGCCGTTCCGGGGCCGAACCTGATCCGTCTCGGTCGGGCCGATAGGGCACGGCGGGCGTAGATGCTGACGGCGGCGATGATGATCGTGCCGCGCAGCACGTCCTTGACGAACGGGTTGACCCCGAGGATGTTGAAGATCGTGTCCAGTGTGGCCAAGATGAGGACACCGGCGACGGTTCCGGCGACGCCGCCGCGCCCGCCGAGCAGGTACGTCCCGCCGAGCACGACGGCGGCGATCGACTCCAAGTCGTAGCCAGAGTCGTAGACGAGGGCGCTGCCGGTCCCGAATCGGGACGCCAGGAGCAGACCCGCGACGCCCGCCGCGAGGGCGCACAGCACGTGGGCGAGGATCAGCGTCCGTCCCGTGCGGATTCCCGACATCCGGGCGACGTCGATGTCGCCGCCCGTCGCGTAGATGTGGTGTCCGGTGCGAGTTCGGGCGAGCATGACGATCGCGGCGCCCGCGACGGCCAGCATGACGAGTGTCGACAGTGGTATCCAGCCGATCCTCGTGTAACCGAAGGCGCGGAACGCCTCCGGCACGTCACCCGCCGGTCCGGCGTACCGCGTGTCGAGATACCCCTTGAGGATCAGCCCGACGCCGAGGGTCGCGATGAAGGGATTGACCTTCAACGCGGTCACGATGACGCCGTTGACAAGCCCGATGAGCGCGGCGGCGCCGAGGGCCGCCGCGATCGCGATCGGGACGCGGTTGACGTCGCCGTTCATGGTCGTGGCGGCGATGAGGCTCGACAACGCCATGACGTAGCCGACGGAGAGGTCGAGAGACCGACACAGGATGACGATCGTCTGTCCGATGGCGACGAAGCCGAGGAGGCTCGACCGGGTGAGCATGTCGACCAGGTTGGCGCGGTCGAACAGGTTCGAGCCCTCGGACGCGGCGACGATCGCCCCGATGCCGATGATCGCGACGAGCGCCAGGTACACCACGGCGGTCGTCGACAGGCGGCGCCGCGCCGGGCGTGCCATCGTCAGCGTGCTCATTGTTCCTCTTCCGGGTCTGGTCCGGTGTGTCCGGTCGCTGCCGCCATGACTTCTTCCTCGGTCGAGTCACTCGACATGTTCGCGGCGACGCGGCCGTCCCGCATCACGACGAGCCGGTCGGCGAGACCGAGCAGTTCGGGGAGCTCCGAGGTGATCAGGACGATCGCGACGCCGGTGGCGGCGATGTCGCGGATCAGTTGGTAGACGGTGTGTTTGGCGCCGATGTCGATGCCGCGGGTCGGCTCGTCGAGGATCATCACGACCGGTTGCGTCGCGAGCCATTTCGCGAGGACGACCTTCTGCTGGTTGCCGCCGGACAGCAGCCGGACGGCCTGGTCGGGGCCACGCGAGACGAGATGCAGTTGCGCGAGAGTCTCGGTGATGCCGCCGAGGGCGTGGCGTGATCGGCGCGGAGTCACGGCGTCGAGGACGAGCCGGGCGTTCGCGGAGATCGATTGATGCAGGGCCAAACCCTCGGCCTTGCGGTCCTCGCTGACGAGCGCGACACCGGCGCGGATCGCCTTGCGAGGCGAGGTGGCGGAGACGGGTCGGTCGTCGATGGTGATCGTGCCCCGGCGGAACGGCGCGATCCCGAACAGCGCGTGCGCGATCTCGGTGCGACCGCTGCCTTGCAGGCCGGCCAGCCCGACGATCTCGCCCCGTCGGACGGTCAGGTCGATCCCGTCGAGTTGGTCGTTGCCGCCGCCACGGATCGCCAGCCGGACCGGCGCGTCCTCATCGACGGGCGTCGGCTCCCCGAACAGCGTGTCGAGGGTGCGTCCGACCATGCTGCGCACGAGCCCGTCGGCGTCGGTGTCCTCGATTCCGGCAGTGCTGACGAGCCTCCCGTCCTTGAGGACGGTGACCGTGTCGCACAGGTCGAAGATCTCCTTGAGCCGGTGCGACACGTAGAGAATCGTCAGACCGCGATCGCGGAGCCGCTCGATGAGCCGGTAGAGCAGCGCGACCTCGTGCTCGGCGAGCGCCGCCGTCGGTTCGTCCATGCTGACGATGCGCGCGTTGAGCGACACCGCCTTGGCGATCTCGACGACCTGTTGCTGCGCCACCGACAGGTCGCGTACGAAGGTGTTGGGATGTATGCCGGTGACACCCAGGTCGGCGAGGAGCTCGCCCGTGCGAGCTCGCATCGCGGCCCGGTCGACGAAGCCGTACCGGCGCGGTTCGCGTCCAAGGTGGATGTTCTCGGCGACGGTGCGGTCGGGCAGGAGGTTGAACTCCTGGAACACCGTCGCGATGCCCGCGCGCTGCGCGTCGAGGGGGTGCCGGAAGGTCGTGGCCGCGCCGTCGAGTTCGATCGTCCCCCCGTCGGACGTGTGGACGCCCGCCAGGATCTTCATCAAGGTCGACTTGCCCGCGCCGTTCTCACCGACGAGCGCGTGCACGCTGCCGGCCTCGATGTCGAGGTCGATGCCATGCAGGACTTGGTTTCCGACGAAGGTCTTGTCGATGCCGCGAAGCCGTAGCAGGGGAGTGGTCATGCCGGAACCTCCACCCAGGAGCGTCGGTGCGCGGAGTCGAGGACGGCCTCCGCGATCGTGGCGGCGCGCAGTCCGTCGCGGAACCGGGGCAGTCCGTCCGGCGCGCCAGAGGTGATCGCGGCGCGGGTGTCGGCGACGAAGGCGTCGAAGCAGTCCTGGTAGCCCTGCGGGTGCCCCGCCGGCAGCCGGGTCATTCGGGCCGCGTCGTCGCTGAGCGTCGCCGGATCGCGGACGAGCACACTGGACCGTTCCCGGTCGCCGAGCCACAGCGTCTCCGGTTGTTCCTGGTCGAAGGAGAGCGTCTCGCGGGTACCGGAGATCTCCAGGAGCAGCCGGTTCTTCCGGCCCGCCGACACCTGACTGATGACGGTGCTGCCGACGATTCCCCCAGCCGTCGCGAACTGCATCGTCACGACGTCCTCCGTGGTGACGTCGACGCCACCGCGCTCCGGGTTGATCGTCGCCAGCTGCGCCGACAGGGACGTGATGCGGTCGCCGGAGACGAACTCCATCAGGTCGCACCAGTGGGAACCGATGTCGGCGAAGGCCCTCGTTCGTCCTCCGAAGCGTGGGTCGACGCGCCAGTTGTCGTCATCGGGGCGCAGCAGCCAGTCCTGGAGGTAACTGCCATGGGCGAGGCTGAGTCGTCCGACGGAACCGGAGGCGACGCGGTGTCGCGCCTCGCGGACCATCGGATGGAAGCGGTAGACGAAGGGGACGGTCGCGACGAGGTCGGCGGCTTCGGCCCGTTCGGTCAGCGCTGTCGCCGTCGCGACATCGGTCGCGAGCGGTTTCTCGCATACGACGTGCTTTCCGGCGGCGAGTGCCTGCGCCGCCATCGGGGCGTGCAGGTGGTTCGGAGTGCAGATGTGGACGACGTTGACGTCGTCGCAGGCGAGCAGCGCGTCGAAGTCCGCGAAGGCGCGGTCGGCGGCGAACGGGCCGACGTGGGCGCTCGCCGAACTCGCGCTCGATCCGGCGACGCCGATGACGCGGCCGCCCGAGGACTGGATCGCGCGTGCGTGAACCCGCCCCATGAAGCCGGTGCCGACGACTCCCGCGCGATAGTCGTCAGTGGACACGGCAACCGTCCGTTCAGGACTTATGAGGGGGTGGGGGTGCTCAGGGGCTGCCATGTCGATGAGGCTAACGAGACTTATGCCGAGTGTCAAGCAAAAGTTGCCGGGATGAAAATTGTTAGTTGCAAGTCGTGAAATCTAAGCACCCTATGATTCACTAGACGCGTGACAAAACACCCGGTGATGACGCCCGTATCCTCCGCAACCGCGCCTGCCGCGGCGACCGGCGCGGGCACCCTCCTCCAGCTCCTTCGCGACGGAACACCCCGCACCCGATCCGAGCTCGCCACCGTCACCGGCCTCGCCCGCTCCACAGTCACCCAACGCGTCGACGCCTTGCTCCGCAGCGGATTCATCGCACCGACCGGTGAGGCCGCCTCCACCGGTGGCCGTCCTCCGACCACCTTCGCCTTCGACGCCGACGCGCGCGTCGTCCTCGGCGCCGACCTCGGAGCCACCCACGCTCGCGTCGCCGTCACCAACCTCGCGGGGACCGTCCTCGCCGAGAGCAGAGACGACCTCGACATCGCCCTCGGCCCCACGGCCGTCCTCGACTGGGTCATCGACCGGGGCCACGAACTCCTCGCCGAAGCCGGCCACGGGACCGCCGCGCTGCTCGGCGTCGGTGTCGGGCTGCCCGGCCCCGTCGAGCATTCAACCGGCCGAGCCGTCAACCCGCCGATCATGCCCGGTTGGGACGGCTTCGACGTGCCCGGCTACGTCACGAGCCGCTTCGCGGGCCCCGTCCTCGTCGACAACGACGTCAACATCATGGCCCTCGGCGAATACACCGGCCATTGGAACGCCGCCGACGACCTGCTGTTCGTCAAGGCCGCCACCGGAATCGGCTGCGGCCTCGTGCTGGGACGAAACGTCTACAGGGGAGCGCAGGGTGCCGCCGGCGACATGGGACACATCCGTGTTCGCGACGACGGCGCCCCCTGCCGCTGCGGCAACACCGGCTGTCTCGAAGCCGTCGCCAGCGGCGCCGCCATCGCCGCGTCACTATCCGAACAGGACATTCCCGCCGTCGGAGCCGCCGACGTCGTCGAACACGCCCGCGCCGGGAACCTCGTGGCGCTGCGCCTGATCCGCCAGGCCGGACGCGACATCGGCGAAGTCCTCGCCGCCGCCGTCAACCTGTTCAACCCGTCCGTCATCGTCATCGGAGGCGCCCTCGCCTCCGCCGGCGACCACCTCCTCGCGGGTGTCCGCGAAGTCGTGTATCAGCGCTCCCTTCCGTTGGCGACACAGCATCTGCGCATCGTCCAATCGCAGACCGGAGAACGTGCGGGCGTCGTCGGAGCCGGGGCGATGGTCGTCAACCACGCCCTGCAGGCCGACCGGGTCGACGCGATGCTCGCCGCCCAATGACGGTTCACGCGCCCACATCCTGAAACAACCCCGCCGGGAGTCTTGGCCAGACCGTGTCGCGGCACTAGGGTGACCTCGCATGACCCCCGATCTCATCCTCCTTCCGCACCCTCGGCAGTTGACCTACGGCGGGGACGGACCCGCCGCCGACACCCCCGTGTCCTGTGTGGTCGACGATGAACTTCCGGAACAGGGCTTCGAACTCGACCTCGGTGCCACCGTCACCCTTCGGCATCGCGACCCCGCCGGACTGCGCTACGGCCTCGCGCTCCTGGACCAGATCCGCGCACAGTCGACGGAACGCCTGCCCGGCCTCAACATCCGCGACTGGCCGGACTTCGGCATCCGGGGCTACATGCTCGACATCAGCCGAGGCCGCGTCCCCGCTCGCGCCACACTGGAGCGTCTCGTCGACGTCCTCGCGCTCGTTCGCGTCAACCAGCTCCAGCTCTACACCGAACACACCTTCGCCTACACCGACCACGAGAGGGTGTGGCGGGAGGCGTCACCTCTGACCGCCGCCGACATCGCCTGGCTCGACGCCGAATGCGCCGCGCGCGGCATCGAGTTGGTGGCCAACCAGAACAGCTTCGGCCACATGGAGCACTGGTTGAAGCACCCCGAATATCGTGACCGCGCCGAAAGCCCCGACGGCTTCGAACTGTTCGGCGCGCACCGGAACGCCTCCACATTGGCCGCCACCGAGGACAACGCGGAGTTCGCCCTAGGTCTCCTCGACGAACTGCTGGGCCACTTCACCAGCCGCACCGTCAACATCGGCTGCGACGAGCCGTGGGAGTTCGGCAAGGGCGCCAGCGCGGCGGCCGTCGCCGAACGCGGGCGCGGAGCCGTATACGTCGAACACCTCAATCGGCTGATCCGTCCCCTGCTCGCTAAGGGACTCGACGTTCAATTCTGGGGCGACATCATCGCCCACTACCCCGAACTCGTCCCGCAGTTGCCGGACGGCGCGACCGCCGTGGCGTGGACGTACGAGGCGCCGCGCGATCCCTCCGATCCGATGCCCTGGCCGGAGACGAACCTCGACGCGTTCCGCGCGGCGGGGCTGAATCCCGACGACCTCACCGCCGGATTCACCCGCACCGCGCAGGCGTTCATCGAGGCGGGTTACCCGTTCTGGGTCGCTCCCGGAACGTCCACCTGGTTGTCCCTTGTGGGGCGTATCGACAACGCGCGGGCGAACCTGCGCGACGCCGCCCAGGTCGGCGCGGCCAGCGGCGCGACGGGCTATCTCATCACCGACTGGGGCGACCACGGCCACCTGCAACCTCCGTCGGTGAGCGTCCCCGCGGTGGCCTACGGTGCCGCCGTCGCGTGGTGTCTCGACACGAACGCGGAGCTTCCGCTGGCGCGCGCCGTCGACGCCCACGTCTTCGGGGATTCGTCCGGGCGACTCGGCGCGACCCTCGAGAAGATCGGAACCGCCTGGGGCCGAACGGGACTGCACGCGTTCAACGCGAGCCCGTTGCAGCAGGCGCTGACCGGAGCCGGGCTCAGCGTCTTCGGCGACATCGACACCGATGGCGTCCGAGCGGTCGTCGCCGACCTCGACGACGCGCTGGTCGTTCTCGACGGGCTCGATCTGACCGCTCCCGACGGCGACGCCGTCATCGCCGAACTGCGCGCGGCGATCCGACTCGCCCGGCATGGAGCCCTTCGACTGCTCGTCCGCGCCGATGAGTCCGCAGCGGACTCCGCAGCCTTGCGAGCGGACCTGGCGGAGTCGATCGACCTGCACTCCGACGCGTGGGACGCGCGTTCCCGCAGCGGAGGCAAGGAGATCGGGATGAGCGCGCTCGCCGCGACGCTCGCCGAGTACGCGTGACGGGGAGCCGGGGTGCGTAGTCGTGGCGCGCCCCGGCTCGCTCCAGATCTGTGCGAGCCGCGAGCCAGGGTGGTCGAGATCCACCCGCGATCTCCCGCGTCGGCGAATCGACGGCCGGGCCGTGAACACAGTGTCGCCCCGGTCGTTCCGCCACGAGGTGGGTCTAGGCCATCGCCTCGAACGTCCACATGGAATCGTCGCGGTGCGGTGGTCGGGCCTCATAGCCGCCGAAGGCCGTCACATCCCGGAATCCGGCCTCCCGCAGGAGGCCCGCGAACTCGGCCAAACCGAAGCACTGCAAGGCGAACAGCTGCAACTCGGTCGTCACCAGGCTGCCGTTCTGCCACAGCTCGTAGCGCTGCCAGCGGGTGACCCGTTGCGTGACGGCGTTGTAGTCGACGTGCCACGTTTGCAAGGTCAGCAGATCCTCGCCACGCCACCAGTGCCGAATCGGACCCGTCTCCGTCGACACGTCCAACGGCGGCACGTCCACCAGCAATCGCCCGCCTGGGCGAAGACTGCGTCGCATGTGCCGCAACGCTTTCACCGTCGCGCCCCAACCCGACAGGAGCATGATCGAACCGGTCGGAATGACGATCGCGTCATACGCGGCCTCGGCGACATGCGTCTCCATGTCGCCCGAGGTGAGCTCCGGCGTCAGGTTCCGCTCGGCGCAGTTGCGTTGACACACCCGCAGCATGTGCGGCGAGGCGTCGAAACCACGCATGTCGAAACCGGCCTCCAGCAAGGGAATCAGGAATCGGCCCGTGCCGACGGCCGGCTCCAGTATCGGGCCCGTGACGTCGGCCAGGCGATCCCCGTAGAACTCGATGTCGCCGAAGGAGAACCCCACGGGCTTGTCCAGTTCGTAGACCGCCGTCGCCAGCTCGCCGTAACGCCAGCTCTCCGCCGATTCGCTCACGGACCGTCCTTCCTGCTCGAGTGCGCCACAGCAGATTACGTCGAACGGCTCGCGAGCGCGAGCCCCGAACGGACACTGATCGATGAAATCACTCCATCACTCCTTGTGTTTGGCGCGTGGGGAAGCCGAGTCGTGCGCCGCGTGTCGGGGCCGGTGAGTCGTCTCGGCTCATCCTTTCCGTTCTTGCTGTCGGGCCGTTCGGGTCCTTGCCGTGCCTACTGACCTGCGGTTGGATGGTTCCGGTCGCCTACGGTGATCGCCACGACACCCCGATAACTCAACCGTCAACGGAGCCGTCATGCCCTCCCGCCGCCTGCGTGAGTACGTCACCGCTGCCGTCTGCGTCGCCGCCACAGTCAGCGGATTCCTTGCCGTCGGCTCCGTGCGCGCGTCGAGCCAACCGGACCCCGGCACCGTCGAACACGTCCTCGACTACGACTATCAGGTGCAGGAAACCGGATACTGGTGTGCTGCGGCAGCCGCCCGGATCGCGCTCAGCGCGCGTGGAATCGAAGTACCCCAAGCCGAACTCGCGGAGTTCATGGGCGTCACCCCCGACATCGGACTGCCCTACATCGAGAACCTGGAACGGGCGCTCGACACGTACACCGGCGACGGCTACTACGAGGTGAAGTACGCGGCGAACCACCCGGACCTGCGAGAGCGTCTACTGTGGGATGTCCGCTACAACATCGACCGCGGTCACGCCGTCGTCATCAACGTCATCCGCATCGGCGGCGCCTACTTCCCGGGCGGTCACTACGCGACGATCGTCGGCTACCGCGACGGCGGGTCCGAATACCTCGTGGCCGACCCCGCCAACGCCGACCGCGCCCACGCGTGGATCCCGGCCGCCGAGATCTCCAACGGCATCAAGTTGTACCGCTTCGTCGCTTAGGGCGTCTCGTTGTCCCGGGCCCGCGAGGCGAGTGGCCGGGCGTCACTCGGCAGGACCGACGGTGTTCGACGCCATTGCAATGCTGGAGCAGGTTGCGGGGGTATCGACAACGTGGCCGATGGCGTTGGCGCCTCAGTCGAGCTGCCGGGTAACGAGACAACCCTTCTATGGCGAGTGTTCTTGTTCGTATCTCAACGGTTCCCCGGGCATTCGCGAGAGCGAAAGTGTTCGGCGAGTACCGGTGTCGGGTATCCCTCCGACGAGTTGAACCTGGATGGGACCAGCGCCGGCCGGGGTCGGCGGAAAACGCGTCCTCGCGTCGCGCTTGCCGCAGCGTCCGGCCGTCGGAGCGCCGCGTCGATCACCCCAGCTGGGCCGTCGTGTTCGCCCCATCGATCGATTCGCGGACGATATCGGCATGACCACTGTGGTGGGCCGTTTCGCGCAGAAGGCGGATCAGCACCCCACGCACCGTGATGTGCTGGACCTCGTCGGGAGCCCACGGCACCTCGGGCAATCGGACCCGCCGAGCGAGATCCGACTCTTCGGAGACCGCCGCGTCCGTAGCCGCCGTCGCCGACCGATAGGCCTCGATCAGCTCGGCCGCCGTAGTGTCCTTCGGCCTTTCATGCTGCTCCATGTCCCACATGCCGTCCGGAGTGGAACCGTCGCCGCACACCATGATGTGCGTCCACACGCGCTCGGCCGGAGTGAGGTGACGCAGGATGCCGCCGAGCGTCAGGGAACTCGCCGAGGCCGCTCGGCCGACCGTGTCGTCGTCGATGCCCCGCATCGTGATGAGGAAGTCGTCCGCTGTTCTCACAGGGCGGTCGACAACTCATCGCGTTCATCATTCATCGTCATCCGGCGGACGATAGCCGGAGGCTCGACCGCGCCGTTCGAGCATCCGGCGGGTCGGAAGTCCGGTGGTGTCGCCACCTTCTCGGTGTTGACGCACGTCGGTCGAGGGCGCTCGTCCCTTCCCGCGCCGAAAGCGTTGCGGGCAGGGATATCCAGGCGTACCTTTCGCCCTGGCGGGCCCCATCGCGGGGCCCGAGTTTCCCCGAAGAGCGCGACACGCCGAGTCGTGATTCCCCCAAGACGGCGTCGAGCGCCGATCGGTCGACCATCCTGGAGTGGCCTGTACCAGGGAGGCCACGTGAACACGCACGCCGAGGAGTCGTAGCCATGAGTGAGCAGTCCTTCGTCATCATCGGGGGTGGCTTCGCCGCCGCCAAAGCCGCCGAGACACTGCGCGCGGAAGATTTCACCGGGCGCGTCACCATCATCGGCGCCGAAACGCACACGCCCTACGAACGCCCGCCGCTGTCGAAGGGCTACCTGCTCGGCAAGGACCAGCTCGACGTCGTCTATCCGCACGACGACGCCTGGTATCGCGCGCACGACGTGGGGCTGCGGCTCGGCCACGCCGTCGAACGGCTCGACCCGTCTAGCCATCAACTGACGTTGTCCGGCGGCGACACCCTGAGCTTCGACAAGGCCCTGCTCGTCACGGGTTCGCGGCCCCGACATCTCGACCTGCCGGGCACCGATCTAGACGGTGTCCTCTACCTCCGCACGATCGACGACTCCGAACGGCTGCGTTCGGTTCTCGGCGACGGTGTCCAAGTCGTCGTCATCGGCGCCGGTTGGATCGGGCTCGAGGTCGCGGCGGCGGCCCGGTCGTACGGTGCGACCGTCACCATCGTCGAACCGCAGGAGGTGCCGCTGTCGAACGTGATGGGCAGCCGGATGGGCGACTACTTCGCGGCATTGCACCGGGAGAACGGCGTCGAGTTGCGGCTCGGTACCACCGTCGACCACCTCGATGGAGAGGACGGCCGCGTCACCGGCGTCGTCACCGGCGACGGCGCCACGATCCCGGCCTCGGTCGTCATCGTCGGCGTTGGCGTCGTGCCGAACGTCGAACTCGCGGAGCGGGCCGGGCTCAAGGTCGACAACGGCGTCGTCACCGACGAATGGCTGCGCACCAGCCATCCCGACATCTACGCGGCGGGGGACGTGGCGCGCAGCTTCCGGCCGTTCTACGGAAGCCATGTTCGCGTCGAGCACTGGGGAAACGCGCTGGAGACGGGGCCTGCGGCGGCTCGCAACATGCTCGGGCGTCAGGTTCCCTTCGAACAGATCCCGTACTTCTTTACCGACCAGTACGACCTGGGGATGGAGTACGTCGGGTGGTTCCCGCCAGGTGGGTTCCACAAGGTGGTCATTCGCGGCGCCGTCGAGGAGAAGAAGTTCCACGCCTTCTGGCTCGACCACGATCGCGTCGTCGCGGGAATGCACGTGAACCTGTGGGACGAGGGCATCGACCCGGTTCGCGACCTGATCCGCGGTCGAGCGATCGTGTCGCCCGTCAAACTCGCCGACCCGGGGATCCCGCTGGCGGAGGCGACCGCCGACTAGGGTCCGTCCTGTGAACCTTTGTGGATTATCGGAGCCAGATCATGGTGGCGGCGATGGTGAGGCCGGCTTGGTAGAGCGTGCGCGTTCGGCGTCCGCCCGACTGTCGAGTAGCGATGGTCATACCCCGGCTGAGCATCGAGTTGCCAAGCGGCGCAATGGCTGTGGCTGGTAACGGCCGTCCAAGAACTCGCTCGACCACTGCTTGTATCGCCCGCTAGGTTGTGCGCATGACGAACGGTGATACCGGTTTGCGGGCCTTTCGCGTGGGAACGATTCGTGCCCAATTGCGCGTGCTGCGGTTGTGGGATGACCTTGAAGGCATGATCGAGGGCCCGGCTCGGCTGCATCGGCGGTTCCGGCTCATGCAGTTCGACGCACGGCTGGCAGAAACTTCAGGGCTATATGTGCACAACCTGGATGAGATCCGAGCCGACGCCGCAGGGGAAATCGACACCTGGCTGCCCCGCGGGCGGGCTCAGGCCCGGCTGACCGCCAACTGGCGGCCCGAAGGGACGACCGAAAACGGCCAGACCAGCCTGTCCGTGGAGTGGTTTCAACAGCCCGCCGAGGATCCGTTCACCCGTCTGGCCGAGATCGTGGCCCCGCTGGATTGGGTCTCCCTGGCCAAGTTCGAGCCTGACGAGGCCTGAATCGTGTCCGGTGTGGATCAACGGACAACCCCTGGTCGATCCCTCGAACGTCAACCTACTGCGGGTGCTCGGGTTCGATATGGATGGTCGCGGGTCCCGTCGCGATGCTCAGGACGTGATGAGACTCAGTCCCGGCGCCTCCGAGAGGACGCGGCTCAGCGGATAGAAGTAGCTCGCGCCACCCGACGAACAGGAGCCTGATCCACCGATACCGATGCCCTGCGCCTGTGTTGCCGACATGTAGACCGCCCCCACGTCGCCGGGCTCCACGCACACGTTCGTCCGGGTGACGCCATTGATAGTCCCCTGTGGAAATGAGATCGTGACGTTCTTGGCCTGGATCACGCCGCAATGCCAACCGCTGGTGGAACCCGATCGGCACACGGAAGCACCCACCGGAGCCTCGGCACCGCCCTCGATCGGCGAGCCGTCGGCGAGTTCGCCCGCCGCGCTCCACCCGTCGTCCAAGTCCACCCACAGCCATGTCGGACTCGCGGCCACGGCCGCGACGACGCCGACGCGCACCGACGGATAGAGGTATGCCACGTCTCCCACCTCGCCGCAGCCCCGGAACGCGAGAAAGCCGTCGCCCAATGTGGCGTGTCGGACGGAGAAGCCGGTCACGCACTGACCGCCCGAATCGGTGTGGAATGCCATTCCGGCGCGGATCACCTGCTCGGCTTCGGCCGCCGCGCTCGTGGAGACTCCCCACAGGATCGACAGGCTCGCCAACAGGACCACCATCGCGCGGTGCACCATGACGTCTCTCCATTTCGGGCATTGAATGGGTTCGTCATATCGAAGGATATCGATTGTCGCGGTGGTCGGCTCGGGCAGTCATTCACTGAACGATCCCGTGAGCTCCTCGGACGGCGCGACGCGTCCCGAGACGCGTTCCGAGTGAGACGGTCGTCATGCGCGGGAGGAGACGCGAGACTCCCGACGTCCAGCCGCGTCGAGGATCACGAACGTGGAAGCGACGACGAACTCATTGACCCCATCGGCCCCGGTACACCCCGTGAGCATCGCGATTCTGGCGAACGTCGTACCTCGGACCTACCGTGGAGTCATGTGTCGAAACATCAAACGCCTGTACAACCTCGAACCGACCGCGAGCCCTGAGGAGATCCGTGGCGCAGCGGTGCAGTACGTCCGCAAGGTGTCCGGGTCGACGAAGCCGTCGGCCGTGAATCAGGACGCGTTCGACGCCGCCGTCGACGCGGTCGCCGACGCCACCGCGACCCTGTTGGAGTCGCTGCGCACCTCCGCGCCCGCTCGCACGCGTGAGCAGGAAGCCGAGCAGGCGCGCAAACGCGCCGAACGGCGCCTCGCCGCGCAATCCTGATCGCCTAGCGTCCCCGGTCCGCGCGCAGGCAGTCGGCGAGGATCGTGCGCAGCGCCGTCGCCGCCTCGCGCTGTTGCGGCGTCAACCATCGACCTTCGCCGAACAGGTGCAACGCGGCCGTGGCGGCGTGCCGGGGAATCGTGATCTGTTCCGCCTGGTCGGTACGGACCCGGCCGACGTGACGAGGGTGCGCCCGCCGGACCTCGGACCGACGCTTAACCGGAATGGTGTCCACCTTCCTGCGCGCCGACGGATTCGGGGCCGCGGTGAAGTACGCCCGCAGACTGTCCACGACCGTGCGCTCCCGGTTCCCCGTGAGCAGTGACGTCCATGATGTACATTCGCTGAGCTGCCCGGACCGCGCGCAGCACACGATGTCCCCGAACAGCACCGCGTTGACCACGTGCATCCGCACCGCGTCGATGTCTCGGCGCTCCGCGAGACTCGCCTGAGAGAGGGTCTTCGCGCACAACGCCGACAGGAAGCGGTCGAAGCCATGCGGCGCACCCACCGCGTTCGTCAGGATGTCGATCGTGGACTCGACGCCCTGAGCGAGCGGATCGAGGCCCGCCACGAGCGCGATGAAGCGAAGCGTCCACGCGTCCCCGTCGACGGGGACGGTTATGTCCGCCATCGCCTTCTCCGCGGCGGGAATCATCGGACAGCCCGCTATCGCGTCGACCGTCCACTGTCGGGGGCGCGATGAATCGGGTGAATTCGTCGGGAATGGACGATCGTCGACCGGTTCATCGAAGGCGCGAAGTTCGGTGGTGGATCCGATGCGGGACATAAGGTCAAGGATGCCTCAGTACAGCACGCTAATCATTGCCGCCCGTTGCGTAGCGGCGGTGAGGCGCTCGATGCCGAACCGTGATCGTCCGCCACGGTCACGCGACAGGGAAAGCTGAGAGTCCGCTGTAAACATTGGACACGGTTCACTGGAATCGTTGTGCCTCAGACGTTCTCGACGAACCGTACCGAAAGGACACCTTTCGGGCGACCTCATTTCCGGCAACCGCCAGGGCGCGGTGGCTCGATCACGAACGATCCGAGGTCACGAACGAGTGAGGGTGGCGCCGGACCGAGTCCGGACACCACCCTCACGATCGCTCGTCGCGAGCCGTCACCACTGCGGGTTCTTCGGCTCGACGGGCGGAGGCGCGACCGTCGCCACGACCGGACGACCGGCCCGTCGACGCCGCAGGTACCACCACAGGCCGAGCACTGGAACGCTCAACACGATCAGGAACGGCAACAGTATTCCGACGACGGTCAGCAGGGTCTTGCCGACCGTCAGGAACGCGGCCCAACCGGACGCCAAGCCCTCCCCGAAACCGTCGGGCCCGTCCGACACCGGCTCGGGCGCGGTCGTCGACGAGATCGTCACGGTGATCGTCGAGTACGACACTGCGTCCGCCATCGCGCGTTTCGCCGCCTGCAACGCCGCCAACTCCGACTCGCGAATGGTCAGTTGCTCCTCGATCGAAACGATCTCGTCGAGCGTCGTCGTGTCGTCCATGAGTTCCCGAACGCGATCGACGCTGACCTGCTTCGATTCGATGGCGGTGTCGATGTCCGCCGTGGCCTGGGTGACGTCCTCGGTCTCGATCGACCGGGACACCTCTTCGCCTAGTTCCGCGAGACGTTCCAGAGCGTCCGAGAAGGACTCCGCCGGGATCCGCAGCGTCACGGTCGCGTATGTGCCCCGTTCATCGCTCCGACGATTGTCGTTGGCGACGAATCCTTCCACGCCCTCGATCGCCGCGATCGCCTCGTCCGCCCTCGCGAACGGATCATCGGCGCGCAACGCCAACGATCCCGTGTAGATCACGGCATGCTCGGCGGTGAAACCGACCGGCTCGCCGCGTTCGTCCGTCGCACTGTCCCCGGGCTCGTTCTCGACCTGAGCCGGTGCCGACGCGTCGTTCGAGCCGCCGGCCGAGCACCCCCCGAGCAGGACCGCCGCGAAGCCCACCACCCACAATGTCGTCCGTCGTCGCGTCATCGTTGTCACCTCTTTCCGCGAGCGCCATCGGATGCGACATCGCACCCATGCCCACCATCACCTGCCCCGCTACCGAACCCATAGCGGAACCGCATCCTTTCCATCACGCCTGCCACCACCCACAACGCCTCCACCACCCCGACATCCCCTGTGTCCGTTAATATCCGAATACGGGTGTCACCACTGCGGAGGGAAATCGCACCGTGCATCAACCGAAACACGCGCCCTTCGATCTCATATCGCTCATGCTCGGTCTCTATCTCGGCGTACTGGGCAATCTCGTCACGGGTGACCCCGATGACTGGTGGACACCGTTCCAGTGGATTCCGGACGTCGCCGGATACCTCTTCTGGTCCAGCGTTCTAGTCATTGCGGGCATGTGGGGTTGGCGATGGTCGCGGACCCGTCGCATCCGGCATTGGCGTTCCGACCTCAGTCCGTACGCTGGTCTTCAGCCGTACGATGCAGATCGGACGCAGGTCTTCTTCGGTCGGGACGGGGAGATCGCCGAGATACTGAAAGGCCTCCGGCACCAGCGGGGATCACGGGCCGGCCAGGTGATCTCGATCGTCGGTCCGTCCGGGAGTGGGAAGTCCTCACTTCTGCGAGCGGGCGTACTGCCCCGGTTGGCACCTACGCAGTGGTCGATCGTTGCGCCATTTCGGCCCGGTGGCGACCCCTTTCGTAACCTCGCCTGGGGGTTGTCCTCCACGATGGATGGAACGGCGGTGGACCCGCATCGGCTCAATCAACAGGCACGGATTCTTCGTCAGGAAGGGAATCGCGCCCGAGCCGAGAGTGGCTACCGTCCCGAGAATTTCGCAGCGAGCCTGCGCGTGGCACGGGGCAACGCGTCCAGAATTCTGCTCCCGATCGACCAGTGCGAGGAGCTCATCACTCGCTCGACGGTGGAGGAGCGCGACTCCTTTCTCGCTCTTCTGAAGGCGGCCGTGTCGACCTTGCCCGAGGTGTCCGTCGTTCTCACCGTGCGCACGGAGTACCGTGACGCGTTCGGCGCAACCGCGTGGCCGGAGCTGCTCGAGCGCCCGTTTCCTGTGACTTCCCTGGGGCCTCGGCAGCTCCGAGAGGCGATCACCCGACCTGCCGAGGCCGCTGGCCTGACCTTCGACACCGGTTTGGTCGACGTCATTGTCGCGGATTCGACGATGCCGGGCGCGCTTCCACTACTAAGCCACCTGCTAGAAGCCGTCTCGGCCGGTCGTCGGCACATCACCAACGCCGACTATGACCGGGTTGGCCGGGTTGCCGGTGCCATCACAAAGGACGCAGATCGCAGCTACGACGAGCTCCGCGACGTTCATGGAACCGACACCGTGGACGCCGTGCTGCTCGACTTCCTTGCGTGGAGTGGTGACACCGCGGTCATTCGCGAAGTTGAACGGACATCATTGTCCGATGTGGCGGCGGAGATCGTCGCCGTTCTTCAGGACACGCGGCTGGTCTCCGTCCGCCGCGACGGTGTCACCTGCGCCCTCGCTCACGACGCATTGTTGACGCAGTGGAGTGCACTGGCTCGGCTGATAGCCGAACATCGAGACGATCTGATGGCCCGACAACGGATCGAGGATCGCGCCGCCGCGTGGACGGCTGAAGGCCGACCCTCCGACGATGTCCTGACGGGTCGATCGCTCGTGAAGGCGCTCGCGCTGTCCTCCTCCCTCTCCTCCGAGGTGGTGGAGTTCATCGCCGAATCGAGACGCGTGGCGGCGGACGAGGCGATGCGTGGTGCAGAACGGGCCGCCGACTTCGCCCGACAGCATCGGTTCAGCAGCCCCGGGCTCGCGGTCGCGCTGGCCCGAGCCGCCGTCGAACAAGCCCCAACTAGCCAGTTGGCGCAGTTGACGCTGTGGGGCTTGACCACCGAGCCGACAATCGACCGTTTCGCATTGGGGCACACTGGAAAGGTCACGTCGATCATCTGGCTTGACGACGAGCGGTTCCGAACCGCCAGCGTCGATGGCTCGATCTGCACCTGGGATTCGAACGGGAAGCTCATCGGCTTCACGACCATTCCGGGTGTGGAAAAGGGCGAGTCACTCCTATCCGCGGACGGCAGTCGAATCGCCACTGTGTACAGGGACCGCGTCGTTCTCAGGCACGTGGAATCTGGCGTTGACTATGCGACGGGGAGATGGTCGGCTCGAGTGAGTGACTTGGCGTGGGCACCTGATGGTGAGCGTATGGCGGATGTTGCGGGGCGGGGTGTACGGATCCTCGACGGGCCCCGCGAGGATTTCGGCATCCCATTGGACAAGCCCGCGAGTGGGGTGTGGTGGTCGCTCGATGCGCGACACCTCGCCTTGGTTTCTGGGGATGCCGTTGTGATCATGAGGGTCTCCGATGGTTGCGAACTTGCGAAGCTTCCTCTGGTCGGTCTGGTCTGGTGTGTGGCCTGGTCCAGTGACGATCGTTGCGCCCTGGTCGTCGCACCGATGAACTCATTTGGCACCCAAGAGATACTCGTCTGGGACTGGCGCCACGACGGGTCGCTCGATCGATGGTCGGTCCCGCGTACCCGCTCTCTAGTTTGGTCTCGTGATGGTCGTCAGTTGTACGGCGTGGTTTCTGACGACCAAGCGCAGGGGCGGCTTAGCGGAGTCACCAGCTGGGAGGTTGAGTCAGGGCTCGAATCTGGCTACTGGGAGGGCGATTACGGAATGGGGGACCTGTCACTCTCTCCAAACGGCGCGCGATTGGCTGTTGTCGACAGCGTCGTGGTGAATGTGTTGGATTGTGAGCGCCTCCGTCCGTTGATTCGAACCTTGAACGCACCGACCCGAATGTGTTTGTCTCCCGACCGGACACGTCTAGCGGTGAGCGCGTCGAGAGAAGGACGTCTCCGAGTTCACGGCCCAACGGTGGACGACGGTCGTTTGGAGAAGTATCCGAATCTGACGGGTCAACCCGTATGGTCGCCGAACGGCGCCTTTATGGCATCTGAACACTTCGACAGAGACGAGCGGCGGTCATGGATAGTCATTCATAACGCGACGACATTGAGGACACACGCGATCTTTAATGGGAATGCCGACACGATCGGTGGCATCGTCTGGTCTCCGGACAGTTCCGCGCTCGCCGTGACCATTCGGTCATCCGATTCGGAGCGGAAACGCGAGGTGGTCGTCTGTTCCGTCGCCAACGGAAAGACGAGAGTTGTGATGGATAAGCCAGCTTCGACCACAGGTCCGCTGGTCTGGTCACCAGACGGTTCGCACCTTGCTTCAGCAATTGCTGGCGGGGCCATGTGTCTGTGGACTTCGGCAGCCGGAGAACTCGTTCGAACCGTGGAACTCGGGATCCATACCGACCGGCACTCGCGGGCCGCGTCGATAGTCGGGTGGTCCCCGGATGGCGACAGGATTGCCGTCGTTATTGCTGGCACGGTCCTTCTTGTGGATGCGACGACGTGGGAGGCCACCGTACGTTTCACCGAACATAGTGGAGATGTTCAGCGGCTCTGCTGGTCGCCTGATTCGCGGCGCGTCGCCAGTATCGGCTACGACAAGATGATTCGACTCTGGCGAGCGACTGACGGTCGGCAGGAAGCCATCATCGACGTTGCTCGATCTGTTAGTTACGAGGATCTCGCGTGGTCGGCTGACGGGCAGTCCATCATGCTCACTACGGGCGACAACCGGCTGCGCACCTGGACCCTCCCTGACCTCGCGGATCCATCCTCGCTGATATCGGGCACGACCGTCGACTATGTCTTGACGGACGCCGACCATCAGCGGTTCGGGTTGGCCGTCTCGCCTGTCAACCCGACGCAGCTGTTCGGTGAGGTGGCAATGTAGGCCGCGGGTTTTCGGGAAGGCTCTTTACATTTTTGGGTGGGGCGGCTTTGATGGGGACTGGGATACCGGAGGTCCGCCGTGTTCAAGAAGCTCCTGCCACTCGCCGTCGCCACGTTCGCGGTGAGCACCGACAGTCTCGTCATCGCCGGGCTGCTCCCCGAGATCGCGAAGTCACTCGAAGTCTCGCTGTCGGCGGCGGGCCAGCTCGTCACCGCCTTCGCGCTCACCTACGCCATCGCGGCGCCAGTGCTCGGCGCCGCGACCTCGGCACTCGACCGCCGCACGGTCCTTCTCATCGCCATGGGCGTGTTCGTCGTCGGTAACGTGCTCGCCGCCGTCGGCGAGACCTACGCGGTCGTCCTCACGGCGCGGATCATCTGCGCGCTCGCGGCGGCACTCGTCTCGTCCATCGCGATGGCGACGGCGAGCGCGCTCGCGCCGCCGGAGAAACGTGGCCGGGCGTTGGCGCTCGTCACGGCCGGGATGACGCTCGCGACCACCGCCGGTGTTCCCTTGGGGACGCTGATCGGCGGGACGGATTGGCGCATCACGATGTGGTCGGTCGCGGCGCTCGCGGTCGTCGCCGGGGTCGGCATCCTCGTCGGTCTTCCCCGGGTGACGTTGCCGAGCGCGGTCCTGGCGGATCGCCTGCGGCCCTTGCGGGATCCGGGGGTGCTGGCGATTCTGGCGGTGACGCTGGTGATCCTCACCAGCGGATACGTGCTGTACACGTACATCGGGGCGGCGGTTCGCCCGGTGACGGGGGGAGAGACGGTCGGCTTGACCGTGGTCCTCGTTGCGTACGGCCTCGGGTCGATCGTCGGCAACGTCGTTTCGGGATTCCTCACTGATCGCTTCGCTCCGGTGCGGGTCCTGCTCGCCGGTCTCGTCGTCCTCGTGACGACGCTCGCGCTCACTCCACTGGTGACGATGAGCATGGCGTCCACTCTGGTGTGGGCCGTCGTGTGGGGGGCGTCCGGGTGGCTGACTGGCCTGCCACAACAGCACCGGCTCGTGACCCGCGCGCCGGAGGCCTCCGCTGTCCTGTTGGGACTGAACGTGTCGGTGCTGCAGCTCGGCATCGCCGTCGGTGGCGGAATCGGCGGGCTGATTCTGCAGTGGGGGAGCGTGGTCTGGCTCGGGATCGTCTCCGCCGCCATCGCGGCGGTCGCCTTGCTCGTCACGATTGCGACGACCCGAACGCGAACGCCGTCTACGAGCGAAGCCGTGGTGGCGGCGCCGGCGCCGGCTCCCTGAACACCTGTCATGCTTCGAATCGACGTCCCGCGATCCGGGCGACCGCGGTTGAGTACCGCCATTGATCCGGTATGGACCGTTTGTTGTCGACTCCGTGTCCAGCGCCCGACGAAGCGACGGTGTCGTCGCCGTGCGATACCGTGCGGCGCATGGGCGACACCGGCTATCGGCCGACGGACTCCGAGCACGATCGGCTCCTGGCTGCCTGCGACTCGATGGTGGCCCTTTGCCTGGGGTAACTGGCATGTCTCGGCGGAAACTGCTATGTGGATGATCCGCGTGAACGGGTCTCGGAGAGCGCCCACTGGTCGAGGTCGGCGCTCCGCTTGGACGGCTCCAATCGTGACGCCGCCCGTTGCCGGCCTCGGTTCTGGTGCGCGAGTTGGGAACCATGGCGTGGCGGGACGACCCGTGGAACGCCGAGTGGTGCGAGGAGCTCGAAGACATCGACGGCTGGAACCCGTTCACACCGGCTACAACGACGATCCCGCGGCGTATTGACCAAAGTAGATCGAGCTAAGTGCCTGACCTCCAATGGATCAGTCGCGACCGCGTGTGACACTCCCGCGTCAGCTCTCCCGGGGGCGCAATTGCTGTTCCAGTCCCGAGACGATGGCGCGTCCGGTTTCCGATTCCGTCCCGACCGTCTGTTCCATGACCAGTCGGGCGCCTTCGATGACCTTGTTCTGTGCCGCGCGCATCGTCGAGAGCACCTGCTGGGCGATGTCGTCGGCGGGCTTGTCCCGCACCGACTCCTTGAAACGGATCTCGGTGACGACCCCTTGACTGTTGACCGTCACGCGGATGTCGTTGTCGCCGTTGACCGACGAGACGGACAGGCGCTCCATCTTCTCGGCCATCTCCAGCGTGTCATCCCGAAGCTTGTCCGCTCGCCGCTTCCAGTCGTCGATCCACTCACGACCCGTCAACACCCCGCCCGTCATCGCGACCAACTCCCTCTCGTCTCGGTCCGGCGGAGACAGCACCGCCGTCACGCCGGTCCGTCACACCGGTTCGGCGCCAATGGTATCCCCGCGACGCATCCCACGGACCGATCGAGACGGCGTCGCGGGCCCGTCGTCGGGCATCCGACAACCGGTGGCGTCGTGATCCGTCTTCAGCCGGGTTGCGTGGCCAGAATCGTTGGGCTCGATGGCTTCGAGGCCCGGTTGGCGAGGACCGCGACAACCGCCAGCAGCGATACCGCGCCGGCGATCAGCGCCGCCCAGTGAAAACCTGTCGTGAAGTCGTCGCCCGCCGCCACAACGGAACCGAGGAGGGCCACACCGAGCGCCATTCCGGTCTGTCGGGTGGTGTTGATCGTCGCCGAGGCGATGCCGGAGCGTTCGCGCGGCACGGCCGTGACAGCCGCGGTCGTTGTCGGAGTCATCGAGAATCCCATGCCCGCTCCCATGAGGACGAACCAGCCGATTGCGACCCAGTATGAGGTGTCGGGTGTCAGCGATACGAGCCCGATCAAGCCGACCGCCGATGTCAGATAGCCGGTGAGCATGGGGGCGCGCGGTCCGGAGCGACCCATCCAACGTCCGGCGATCGGCGCGACGGCGGCGGTCGCGAGGGACATCGGAACGAACGCCAACCCCGTTTCGATCGCCGTCAAGTTCTGCGCCTGCTGCATGAACAAGGACAGGAAGGTGTAGATCGCGTACGGTCCGAAGCCGAGCGCGGCCGAGGCGAGGTTCATCGTCGCGAAGTTGCGGTCGGCGAACAGCCGTACCGGCAGCATCGGGCGCGACTGCCGCAGTTCGACGGCGACGAACGCCGCGAACAACGCGATACCGACCCCGACGCCGACGAGCGTGACCGCGTCGCTCCAGCCCGTGTCGCCGGAGCGGATCAGACCGTAGGTGAGGAGGCCCAAAGCGCCGACGGCCAGCGACTGACCGAGAGGGTCGAGCGAGGCGTGGGTCGGGTCGGCGCTCTCCGGGACGGTGAACAGGGCCGCGATCAGGGCGATCACACCAATGGGGACACTGACCCAGAAGATGGCCGGCCAGTCGTAGTACTCGATGAGGACGCCGCCGGCCACCGGTCCGATGACCATGGCGATCGCCGATAGCGATGCCCATACGCCGATCTTTCGGGCGCGCTCGACCGGGTCGGTGTACGTCTGCGCGAGGATCGACAGCGAGCCCGGTATCAGCATTGCGGCGGCGACGCCCTGCACGAACCGTCCCGTGATGAGCGTGGGCAGGTCCGACGCCAACGCGCACAACACCGAGCCCGCGAGAAAACCGGCGATGCCGATGACGAACAGCCGCTTGCGCCCGAAACGGTCACCGAGCGCGCCGCCCGTCAGGGTCAACGCGGACAGGCAGATCGTGAACGCGTTGACGACCCACTGCAAGCCGGACAGGTCCGTGTGGAGGTCCGTCTCCATGGCGGGGAGGGCGACGTTGACGATGCTGATGTTCAGCATCGCCATGAAGTTGGCCGCCGACACCGTGGCCAGGATCAGAGTCTTGTTCACTTCTGAATCTTGCAGCCGTCGGAGTCGGATGACGGTATGAGCCTGCTCACCGTTCGCGATCGCACGACGGCCCGTTCATTGGGCGCGTGGATTCGGAGCCAGGGCGGTGAAGCGTCGCGGTTCGGCGGTGAACCTCTCGTTGACGTCGCCGAGCATCGGCACGGTGACGGTGCCGCGCAGGAGCGCGACAAGGAACTCGCTGGCGCGCATGGGATACACGTCGGAGACCCGAAGCGAGCGGTCGCACACCACTATCGGCCATTCGTTCGGTTCTCCGACGGTGTGCCAGCAGAAGTACTCCTGGTCGTCCATGTCCGCCCAAGGAAGCAGGCCCGACTCCTGAGGCCAGAACCGATACGGGAAGGCCGGTTCGTGCTGTCGAGCGTAGGAGTCCAGGTCCGTGAACAGCCTCCGCAGCCATCGAATCCACAGCGCCCGATCACCCCACTGGTCAGGTTCGATCAGCCGAAGCCGATCCGCGAAACAACCGAAGCCGAAGGCGTCCGTCAGTGCCTTGTAGTCCGATGGCAGGCCGGTTCCGAGCTCGTGTTCGATGTCGTCCCAGTCTCGGGAGAGGGCCATCGCGTCCCATCCGGTAAGGACGGTGAGACTATCGACAGCCGGATTCCCAGTTCCCATTCAGCAGTCCTTGGTTGATCAAAGGTTGACGATCGACGACCCCGGTGGTCGCGTTGTAGATCGTGATGATGACGGCGCAGGGAATGAACGCGTTGACCGTGTAGTACGGGACGACTTGGTAGTAGACGGTTTCCCCGGCGTTGACCATTGGCCGCACCCTGTTCTCGTGTTGCGTGTACATCTCGGGGTAGTTCGCCTGCCGATACAGCGGCACCATGTTCCGCAGTTCCTTATTGGATCCGCTCAAGGAGTAGGCGATCAGGTGCCCGCGGTTCATGTTCGGGAGGAAGCCTGCCGGGGTTATCCGGCTTCCGCCGATCCCGCTCGGGATGCGGCCGTACGCGGGGTAGCAGGCATCGGCACCCGTCGCCCGCTGCTCGGTTTCACCGGAGGGCGTCTCCAGATTCCAGTAGTTCGGCTGCGCGGGTGCCCGGCCTGCCTCGCATTCGTCCTTGCGTTCCTCGGTCTCCTCGTCCACATTGGGACTGTTGGGTTTGACGCCGGTCTGATCGTAGATCTTGACGAGTCGTTCGGCTTCCTCCAGGACATCCTTGATGAGCTGCGCGATGTCGGCTTTGGCGACAGCCCGCGCGACGGTGGTGGACCGGGCGACGACCTCGTGGTAGCGGGTTTGCCCGGGTGGTGGGTTCGGCAGCGTGTAGGACGCGGTGCAGGTGACGTTCCCGGTGCCGTTCGGTTTCATCGTGAGGTTCTTCACACAGGTCTTGATCGGTCGGCCGTCGAGGCTCATGTCAATGGTCACCGAGGCGTGAACCGGTGCGTCGACCTTGACGTACCTGCTGGTCGTGCTGACCGTGTTCGACAGTGACAACTTCGCGGTGCACGTTGTTTGATTGCAGGGAGACAGGACGATGTCACCGTCGAGCGCGAACCGCACCTGCGAGTCCACGGCCGTGTCGAGTCCTTCGATGAGATCGGTGATCTGTTCGAACAACTCCTCGACGGCGTCCTGGTCGAGGGACTCGAAGTCGATGGTGTTGCCGGGTTCTTCGAGCCTCAGCAGGCTCGGCGACTCCGAGGTCGACAGGTAGAGGGTGCGGTCGTCGCCGAGATGCACGACGTCGGCGGTCACGCCGTCGACCATGCCGGATCCGCCGGGCGTCGCGCGACCCTCGAGGACCGAACGGTCGACGTCCATCGCGATCGTCGTCGGATCGAGAGCCTCAGCCAGGTTCACGCCGAACACATCGGGGTCGGTTCTGGTCCAGGTCCCGTCGAACTGGGTGGCCTCGTCCCTCGTGAATCCCTCGTCGGACCAGAAACTCGCGGGGGCCTTGACGAAGGTGTACTCGCCGGTCTGGAGCAGTTCGGCGTCGAATCCGGTTCCGGACACGGTCGCGTTCAAGGTGCCGAGGTTGGACACGGACGCGTCTACCGCGAGTTCGCGGCCACCGGTGTCAAGGTTCGCGGACAGGTGAGTCGCGGGGGCGGACACCAGGCCGAACACCGCGCTCGTCGTGCGGGTTCGGGCGCGCCAGTCACGGAGGTTCGACTCGCTCATCGTTGCTTCGGCCGCGGGAAGCATCGCCGGGACGACCGCGATGATCGTCCCGGTCGTGATCAGCACCGTTGTGATGACGACGGCCCGTGCGGGCCATCGGCGATTTCCTCGCGAATGGGGACTCTGTCCGGGGATTCCGTATGCCATCGGCCGACCTCCTCGAGCAATCGACCGTTCGGTCTGGACCGTGACCGGTGATCGTCGTGGAATCTACAGTCGTTGTCCCGCCAGCGAAAGAGATATGTCGGCAATCCGACTACGGCGAAGGTGTCCGTCGATTCCGGGATGGGTCGACAGCCGTTCATTCGCGAGGAGATCGACTTCGATCAATCGACGTGGGTTTCGCCGTCAGGCGTTGTCGGCCTCGTTGAGTCGGTCGTTCACCCGCTTCGCGACGGAGGTCAGCACCGTGACCTCCTCTTCGGTGAGGAGGTCGATGAAGTTCCACCGGACCGCCGCCACGTGCCCCGGCGCGGCGTCCTCGATCGCTCGGCGCCCCTCGTCGGTGAGCCGGATGATCGTGCCTCGCGCGTCCGTCGGGCAGTCCTCGCGGACGAGGAGACCTCGCTGTTCCATCCTTCTCAGGTGGTGAGCCAGGCGGCTGCGATCCCAGCCGACGCCGTTGCGCAGCTCACGGGCCCGGACCCGCTGATCGGGTGCTTCGGATAGTGGGACGAGGAGGGCGTAGTCCGCGCCGGACAGACCGGAGTCGCGCGCCAGGTCGCGGTCGAGCGTCGACTCGAGCCGCTGGTACATGGCGCGCCACGCCCGCCAGAGACGCTGTTCGGGCTCGCTGAGCCATCGGGGTTGTGACACATCCCCCAGTCTACCGCCTGAATGTTGATATGTCAGCATAATGTGCGCTACATTGTTGATACATCAGCAAATAACGTCCCTGGAGGAACGAACCATGACCGCACCCGTACTTTCCGAGCTGACCGGCACCTACACGCTCGACCCGACCCACACGCGCTTCGGATTCGTCGCGCGCCACGCGATGGTCACCAAGGTGCGCGGCTCCTTCACCGAGTTCGAGGGCACCGGCGTCGTCAACGGTGATGACCTGGCCGCGTCCACGGCGAACGTGACCCTGCAGGTCGCGAGCGTCAACACCAGCAACGAGCAGCGCGACGCCCACTTGCGCACCAATGACTTCTTCGACGCTCCGAAGTACCCGACGATCACCTTTGTCAGCACCGGGGTCGAGCGGGTCGACGAGACCTCGTTCAACCTGAACGGGAACCTCACCATCAAGGACGTCACCAAGCCGGTGACCGTCAATATGGAGTACACCGGTTTCGCGACCGACCCGTACGGCAACCAGCGTCTCGGTCTGGAAGGCACCGCGCGGATCAACCGGCGCGACTTCGGCGTGGACTTCCACGCCGCGTTGGAGACCGGTGGCGTTCTGGTATCCGACAAGATCGACCTGGAGTTCGACATCTCCGCGATCAAGACGGCCTGAGCAACCGTCCGCCGTCCCCGTTCCCTCGTCACGGTTCGTGGCGGGGGAACGGACGTTCTGCGCACACCCGATTCCGGTTCTCGGTCTCCGGGTTCGTCTCACATCCTGATCCGCCGATCCGCCCACCTCGTCGATCGGCGGTTTTCGGTTGCGTCCCAAGTGTTCAGTGCGGCTCCGTGCTCATTTCGAGGTCGCGGTCAGCGGATGCCCTTGACGACGCCCGCGACGAGTTGAGCGGAGAACTCGTCCAGGCCGTCGGCGTCCATCATGCCGCGCAGCGGTCCACTCGTCGCCAGGTCGGCGAAGCCGTGAACGGCCGACCAGCAGACCCATTCGGCGTTGCGACGTCGTGTCCGCGCCAATGCTCCAGTGTCGACCGTCTCATCGAGCGCGTAGTGGGAACTGGGACGGAGGCGGAAGCCGCTCCTCGTCCGCATCGGGCGGCGCGGCGGAGGCCGGATCGCCGCCGCGTCCCACGGCGTCCCGACGGTCCCGCATGGCAAGGGCCAGCCTGTTCCGTGCCTCGAAACCCACCAGACTCGGACCTCGGGAACTTCCGGGGATGGGTCGGACGGCCGTTTTCGGCGACCCGTCGGTACTCCCGTCTGTCTGCTCTGTCCGTGAAGTCGGTCGTTTCGTTGCCGCGACCGGTCTCCGTCAGTCCGAAGGAATCCACGCGAACGATGCCGACCTGACGGGCGCTGAATCCGTGGCTCGACTACGGCCAGAGCACTCCTCAGTGGATGGACTCGTGGTCGATTCCGTTACGGCATTGGGGGACGCGCTCCATCGGCGGAGCGCGTCCCGTTCTCAACGGTGAAGCGTTTGGTGACCGGTTTCCATCGTCGGACGTTCGCCGGTCGGACTAGAAGTAGTCGGCCATCAGCTGAGATGTCCACGAGGGCTGCGAGATCGGCCCGGTCTCGAACTCCACGTGGCAGGGTTTGACGTCGAGCACCGGGCTTCCCGCCAGGGCATCGAGGCCCTGCACTCTCAAGTGGAGGCCCGTCACATCGAGGAGCCGACATCGGGTGACGCCGATCCGGTTCGGCCGGAACGGTCCACGGTGGGCGAAGACGCCGACCGGTGGGAATCGGTTGTCGCCGCGAGCCGGCCTGGGCTCGCTTCGGATTCGGCTCGGATCGACCCGATCGAACAGGAACACGACTTCCACGTGCGAGAACTCGTGGAGGCCGGTCGTGGCGTCGGGCGCGAACTGTTCGGAATCGAGCACGATGGCAGCCTCGACGGACCCCCAATCGTCCTCGTGCCAGTCGTCTCGGCCTCCCGAGACCACTCCGATCGGACGTAGGGTCACGTCATCGGCCATCGTCGTCTTCCTTCCATGGTTGTTGCGGGTTCTCGCCGTCTCAACCGGCGTACCGTCCGAATTGTTCCCACGCGACGAAGGCGGACGCGGCGAGCAGGACGACGTTCAGAACGATCGCGCCGCCCTCCTTTCGTCGTGCGTGGACGATCGCCGCGAGCACCATGATGAGGGCGAGACCGGTGGCGGAGATCGGCGTCAGAACGGTGGCGACGCCGGTGACGCCGGGCAGTATCAGGCCGATCGCTCCGACAACTTCGATCGCCCCGATGAGGCGGACGGTAATGGGGGAGTAGTCCTCGACCCACGGCATGGACGGGGCGATGGTTGAGATGGGACGGGTGGCCTTCATGAGTCCGACCACCACGAAGGCGAGCGCCAGGAACGCCTGGGTGATCCAGAGTGCGAGGTTCATGTGTTGTCTCCGTTGGGGAGGCGAGGTCGCGGTGCGACCATTTCATTAGAGTTCATCACTAGTGTTTGACTCTAGATATACACCACGATGCGAGCGCCACCAAGTCGTGGACGGCGAANGGCCGGAACCGTCTGCGGTTCCGGCCGTTCGCCGTTGAGTGGGGAGCGTCAATCTCCGCACAGTTGCTCGGTCAGACTCTCAATCGTCCATTGCGCCCACCGGTCGTGCGACCAATGTCGGGTCGTCACCATGACCCGATACAACTCGGGGCTCAGCAGGCCGTACATGACGTCCGCCGCCGTCTCGACGGTCACACCCGGCCGCGCGTCCGGCTTATCGATCAACGACGTCGCGGCGTGTGTCATGACGATGTGTCGCGGGTCCTCGTCCTGGTTCCAGGCGTCGGCGAGTTCGGCGTCGGTCGCGGCGGCCGTCTCGATGACCTTGAGAATCGGCGCGACTCGGGCGATGACCTCGCCGCTTCCCGAAGTCAGGCGCTCCAGCAGTTCGGCGCCGGTGTCGGCACCGACGGCGGACACGAACCACAAGCGATCCACAGTGGGTACATCGGCGTCGTCGCCCGCGATCGTCACGTCCACGAGTTCCTTGACCAGCGTGCGCTTGTTGCCGAACACGAAGTAGATCGTCTGGACGGCCACCCCGGCCTCGGCCGCGACGTCCTGCAGCGTGGTCGTCCCGTAGCCGTGTCGCACGAACAGTTCTCCGGCTGCGGCGAGGATCTTCTGGCGGGTCTTACGAGCCTTCTCGGCGCGCTTCCCGACTCCCTTGGCGATGGTCATTCGTAGAGTGTATAACTAGAGTCAATCACTAGTGTTGAACTCTAATAGCCTCGGAAAAGGAGCTCGCATGTCCGTCATCACCTTCACTCGCGGTCGGGTCGCCCCGGAAAACGTCGCCGAACTGAGGTCGCGGCACGCCGCGCTCGTCCGTGCCGCCGTCAACGCCGACATGGGCCTGATCGACGCGCACTTCGGCAGGGTCGACGACTCCGTATGGGGCGCGGTCTGGCGGTGGGAGAGCCCCGCCAAACTCGCCGCCGCCCGTGGTGCGGCGTCGGTCCAAGAGCTCGCCGCGTCCGCTTTCTCGCTCGTCGAGGAACCGGCCCTCGATGAGATCACGATCGACGACGCGAACTGAACCAACCGACGGCCCCGGGTCCGCCCGGGGTCGTCCCCCAGGTCGGTGCGGGTTCGAGACGGTTCGACGTGCAAACGAGGTGAAGGGCGGTTCGCTCGTCCGATCGTCCGTGAGGCACCGATCGGCGTTGCGAAGTATCGATAACCTTGATTCCATGCCTGCGGCGAAACACATGCCCCGTACCCGATCCGTGCTCCTGATCGGCAGGTTCGGCCTGCTCTTCACCCTCTTCGGTCTACTCCTCGGCGTCTTCTCGCTGATCGACCTCATCAATGGCAAGAAGGCGCTCACCGAGTTCGTCGTCTTCGCGGGAATGTTCCTTCTCGGCGTCGTCCTCTTGGTGTCGACGGGCATGACCACCAAGACCGCCACCGCCAAGGACTGGGCCGCGTTGCCTCAGCACATTCGACGTGACCTCCCGTACGGCGCCCAGGAACGCGACGGCACGATCGGCTTTCCGTTGAAGCTGAGCCTGGTCGTCATACTCGACATCCTGGGGATCGGTTTCGTGGTCCTAGGGGTGTACGGGTTCATGACGGAGGAAGGCGCGGGAGGCGTGGTCGTCCTGCTCCTCATGACATGCCTGGCGGCGGTCCTCATCGCGTTCGCCTGGATCCTTCGGGGCGTTAGATGGTCCATCGACGCGACCGGCGTCAATCAGACCTCGAGGTCGGGGCGTCGGGTCGACTGGAGCTCGGTGGCCGACGTCCACACCGATCCTCGACAGCGCTTCGTCGGCCTATTCGGCCCCGCCGGGGGCAAACCCATCATGCGATTCAACATCGCGGTCATGGAGATCTCGGCCCTCGACCTCGCCGAGGTCCTGAAGAAGGGACCCGCGATCCTGGAACCGCCGGCCTCCTCGTCATCCACTTCGGATTAAGGCGCCCGGTCGGGCACGAAAGTCAAGCGGGGACGTCCGAGGTGCACCGGCGGACAGCTGGCGGTGTGTCGTCGAGGAGCCCTCGACGCGAGGCTTCCCGCTCGGGCGAGGTGTCGTGAGCGGCCGACGTCTACAGAGGATCGAGTCCGGCCGATGGATCGAACCTCGACTCAGCCGTGATTCTCGGCTTCGTCGGTGAGGTGACGCAGGTACGCCTCCGGCTTGTTGAGGTAGCGGCGCCAGTGGTCGACGAGATCCAAAGAGGCCCAGTCGGTGCGGCGGTAGCCGAAATCCCCGACCTCCACGATGTCGGCGCCCGGCGTGGACGCGAGGATCGGCGAGTGCGTCGCGCACACGATCTGCGAACCCGACCGTCCCAGTTCGTGCATCAGCGCGACGAGTTGCAGGCAGGACGTGAACGACAGCGCGGCCTCCGGCTCGTCCATGATGTAGAGACCGGGTTCGCGGAACATCTCCTCGAACAGGGCCAGAAACCCCTCACCATGGCTCATGGCCGACGTGTCCGCCTCCCAGTATCCGGGTTTGCCGTGCAGGTTCTCGATCAGCGACACCGCCGTCTCTGCGCGGAGGAAGAAGCCCTTCTTCTTGAGTCGGGGGCCGCGCCTCATTCGGTGCCCGGCGGGAGTGCAGTCCACCGCCAGGACCTTCCCGAAAGCCGTCTGGTCGTTGTCATTGGTGTACCTGCGGCCGACTTTGCCGCCTCGGGAGTCCACTCCGAAGGATTCGGCGACCGCCTCGACGATGGTGGATTTGCCGGAGCCGTTCTCCCCGACGATCATCGTCACCGGCGCGGTGAACTCCAACCCCTTGTCCGCGATCTGCCGAACGCACGGCACCGTGAAGGGCCAGCCGTCCATGCGATCGATCGATATCCACTGTGGGACGAAGATGCGTTGGACCAGCACGATCCGCCTCCTGGGCATCGGCACGAGAGTGTTTGTGAGGGAGCGCCGTCGTCTCGGCGCGCGCAGGACAGCGCGCTCCCCGGCGACACGCTACAAGCCGGGTCGGACACATTCTTCCAACCGCCCTTCGGGTGACACGGTTTTCGCGCCGGCACGACCAGGTGAAGGGCCGCCCGTTTTCGGCAAAGGGTGCCCATCCGGCCCCACCGGCGGTAGAACAGACGCATGGGGATACAGCCGTTTGATCGGGAAGTACTGGGCGTCGTCGTCGATCTGCACCGGGCGACCCCCGACTGTCCGATCACCGCGGCGGAAATCATCGCCGCGCTGGACGAGGACCACGCGAAGCTCGAGATCGAGGAGGCCCTCCGGCGCATCGACGACGTGGGAGGCCTGGTTGAGCTTCAACGCGCCGACGTGCACGTGGTGAACCGCGTGACGACCGCCGCCGGGAACCTTGTGGACGAATGGCGCACGGAGGCTTGACCCGGCGGCTCCGGGCTCCACCAAGCGGACGGCCCCGCGAGTCGGTGGTCGTTCCGGTTCATGTGGACGTGCCCCTCACCCGACGTCGGCCAATCCCCGGCGTGGGACCGTCCATCGTGACGACGGAATCGTTGATTTTGCTAATGTCCCAAGGTGTCTGCCTCCGCTGTACTCGGTGTCGACTTCGGTACGTCCCACACGGTCGCCGTACTCAGACGCGAGAACGGTGCGGCCACGCCCCTGTTGTTCGACGGCTCGCCCCTGCTCCCGTCGGCCGTCTATGCCGAACCGACCGGTGAGCTCGTATGCGGCCGTGACGCGTTGCATTCGGCGCGGCTCAACCCGGAACGCTTCGAGCCGAATCCGAAACGACGGGTGGACGACGGCACGGTGTTGTTGGGTGACACGGAGATCGAGGTGACCCGGCTGTTCGCGGCCGTCCTCGGGCGGGTCCGTGCCGAAGCCGAACGGGTGGCGGGGGCGTTGCCGTCGCGCACGGTCCTGACGCACCCGGCCGTGTGGGGCCCAGCGCGACGTCTCGTGCTGACGGACGCGTGCCGCCTGGCCGGATTCGGTGCGGTCACCCTCATGCCCGAGCCCGTGGCGGCCGCGCGGCACTTCACTGGTGAGCCGGGGATCGACGTGGTGCCGGGGAACGCCGTCGTGGTCTGCGACTTCGGCGGGGGCACCTTTGACGCGTCCGTCGTCGCCGCGACCCCCGCCGGCTTCGAGGTACTCACCGTCGACGGTTCTGACAGACTCGGCGGAGTCGACATCGACCACGGCATCGTCGACCACATCGGACGTCGGTTCGACGGCGACGACCGGTGGGACGCGTTGATGGGCGGGGATGACACCTCCAGTCGACGGCACCGTCGAACCTTCCTCGACGACGTGCGCGCCGCGAAGGAGCGGCTGTCCCGGCACAACCGCGTGGATCTGCTGGTCCCCATCGTCGATGTGGACGCTCACCTGACGCGGGACGAACTGGAGGCGATCACCGAACCGTTGCTGCGCCAGGCGAGTCGGTTGACCGACGCGGTCCTGCGGTCGGCCGAGGTGCCGCGCGAACGGATCGCGGGGGTGTACCTGGTCGGCGGCGCCTCGCGGATGCCGCTGGTCGCGACGACCCTGCATCGGGATACGGGGATCGCTCCGACCGTCATCGACCAGCCCGAACTCGTCGTCGCCGCAGGTGCCACGATCGACATGGCAGCCGTGCCGGTGACTCCGCCAGCGCCCATGCGCGCCACGGTCACCCCGCCGTTCGCCGTGCCGCCGCCGCGCACCGAACTCCTCCCCACGACGTCACCCGACCAGATCACGCCGTCGCACCCACTGCCTGCCCCGCCTCTTTCCTTCGCGCCGAACCGCCCGTTGGGCGAAGCGTCGGCGCCCGGAAACGGAACGGCGACGACGCGACGGTTCCGCGTCACCCTGATCGTGCTCCTGTGGACGCAGTTCGCCCTGCTGTTCGCGGAATCCGTCTGCGCGCCAATCGCGATGGTGATGATCGAGCCGCCGATGTACATATGGATCGCCATGGGCCCCCTGGCGCCGATGCTGGTCGCGCTCGCGTGGTTCACCGGATCGAACGCCCTCCGCGTGACGCGAAACGTGAACTGGTCGGCTCCGCCCGTGCGCCTCTCGCAGTGGCTGACGCTCGTCCACGCGTCCGCGTCGGTGCTGCTGATCGTCCTCTCAGGAGGGCCGTACATCATTGGGATCCGGGCCGCCATCAGCGCGATCGTCATCATCGCGGTGGTGATCATCGGTCTGGTCCAACTGGGACTACCGTCGCGGCCCGTGACGGCGTCTCGAATCGCACGATCCGTGCGGGTGACCACGATGGTCCAACTCGGGCAGCTGGCGGTGGTCGCCGTCATCTCGCTGATGTGGTGGAGCGACGTACTGGCGTACAACGACTTCCAGTCCTCGCCGACCAGTGAGGACGCATTGATCGCGCTGCTCGGCGCGGTAGTGGTACTGCCGGTGGTGGCGGCGGTTCTCGTCATCGGTGCGTTCGGCACGTTCAGCGGACGACCGATCAGCACGGCCACGGCGAATCTGTTGCGCGGTTGCCAGGTGGCGTTGCTGGCGGTCGCCTTCCTATACGTGATCCCGTGGTTCTCCAACGAGGGCCACCGGCTCATGCCCGTCGACATCGGAGAATACGAGCTGAGGACGGAATGGATGTACGGCGGCGAGTTCGACGCCCTCAACGAGTTCGCACTGTGGATGGTCGTGACCGCTGCCGCCCCCGCGATCCTCATCATCGTCCAGCTGGCGGCCAAGCCGCTCGAGGTCGTGTCCGGGATGAGTGATCGGCGGCGGGCGGCTGACACGAGGGTGCGCGTCGGCTGACCGAGGACGACTCGACGTCGGGGAGAACGGTCGCCCCGTTGTGGCGAAGCCGTGGGGCACTCGTGGTTCGGATTGATGAGGTGGACGACGTCACGTCCCCTCCACGATTCCCAGGAGTCCACATGAGAAGAACTCTGGTCGCGATGGCGACCGTTGCCGCGGCGGTGGTCGCGAGCATGGCGGTGGCGACGCCCGCCCACGCGGCCGGTCTCGCCGTCGAGACCCAAGGCGCCCAGGCAACCTCGTGCACGGGTTGCGCGTCCGAGTCCGGCGGAACCACCTCGGTGGCGGTGTACGACGTGGCGGCCGACGGCCACCGAGCGGTCGCCGTCTACTCCATCAGCGGCTATGGAAGCTGGGAATGTCACAACACCAACGGAAACGGCAGCCTGGTGTACTGCGACATGCCCCGCAAGTCGACTGGTTGTCAGACGGAGTCGATGCGCGTCGAGGTCCGGGAGGGCTCGACGGTGATTCGCAAGTCCGCGACCGAGACGATCGTGACCTGCTGGTGAGCTGAGTTCAGCCGTTGGGCGACAACAGCACCACCGTCGTCCAGCGGCCACGTTGGATGCCGAGCGGATGATCTCGGCGGGCGATGATCGGCAGCCCCGTGGCGAGCGATCCCAGTCGCTTTGCTCGGGTGCCGACCTTCTGCGCCGCCGTCACGGCACGGGCTCCACGGACATACTTCGCGGCCGTCGTCTCGCCCTCGTTCGGCGCGGTCCCGACCCGGCCTTCTCGATCCCGTGGGCGGAGACGTCGATCGACCGCCGCCGCGCTGGGCCCGAGCCGGGCCCGGGATTGACACGTCCGGGGACCATGAGGGGGTGAAGCCCGAACAGACATCACTTCTGGCACAGGTAATCCCGGTCGTCGCTTTGGCTCTGATCATCGAGGGAAGGGCGATCGCGCGGTCATTGCAGTGGCGTCGCGAAACCGGGCTCAATCTGCCTTCACTCGGGACCCTCGCATCCGCCTTCGGTCTTCTGACCTGGGTTCAGGCGTTCTTGGTGAAGATCGAGGCGGACATGCTCTTCTATGACGCGGATCGCAGGCCCTTCGAATGGCCGTTCGTCGATGATCTGCTCGCCCTCGTCGTCTACTTCGCCCTGCTGGCCGTCTTCGCGTCTCCACTCATCCACATAGGATGGATTGTGTTCGAGGGTGACGCGGTCGCGGTCGAGTTCCTATCGCGCACTCGCAACCGATACGTGGTCGCCTTTGCGTCCGTCCTCGTCATCGCCTCGGCCTCCTCACTCGGAGAACTCGCCGTGTACGGCGATTCGAGTATGACGATCGCCCATTCGGTCTCGTGCGTGCCGCAATTGTGCTCGTGGTTCCCGGCATAGATCCCGAGGAACGAGAACCCTTGCGGCAGTGCGTGGTGGGGGCTCTCGGCGAGCCGTCAGCGGCGTTCGAGGTGGGAGTGCTCGTCCAGGGGCCGGGCCGTTCGTCACTCCGGCGGACCATGGTCCGCCAGGGGATCTCAGCCGAGGACGAACGGCAGCCGGGCGGCGAGTTCTCCGAGTGTCGTGCGTTCGACGTCGGCCGGAACGCGCCGTCCGGTGCCGATCAGGAGAACGTCCTCATCAGACAATTCGGCGGGGAATCTGGCCCCCGCGATCGTCTCCAACATCGCGCGCGACCGGGCGAGGCACTCGCCGGGCGGCCGCGACGCGTGCGGGAGGTGCGCCGCCAGGTCGAGGTGGTGCAGTGTCCACTCCAGAACATATGCGCCGAGGTAGTCGTCCACGGTCAGCACCACGTCGCGGGTGCCGACCCGGAGATGGGGGTCGGCGAGCTCGGCCGCGCGTCCGGCGGCGGAACCGACATCGTCCAGATGGAACTTGAGCAGCCAGGATTCCCGATACGCGGCGGCCAGCCTGACGGTCAACGCGTCCAGCGGATCGTCACCGGTCGGCGGAGTCTCGGCGAGCTCCCAATAGGTCACCGCGTCGCGCGTCGGCTCCTCCTCGGTGGGCGTCGCGAGCGTGATCAGGACGTCTTGGGCGTCGATGATCAAGTGACACACCAGGTCCCGAACAAGCCAACCGGTGCAACCGGACGGCCGCGCGAGGTCGTCGTCTGAAAGCTCGGCGACCGCGTTGCGCAACGCCGTCCAGGAGCGGGAGAAGAGTTCCACGGCCGCACGGTAACAACCGGTACCGCGCCCCGCAATCACTTTGCCGCAGTCGATCCGAGAGGAACTCGGCGGCCGGTCGCGCGGCTCGGCGCGACTGGACCGCCGTGCTGTCGTCCACCGTGGCCCCGGGCCTGACGGCCGTAGCCCTGGACTCGGCGTCGACGATTTCGCGAGGTCCGAGTACGGTGCGCGGTTGGTCGGGCCGTCGGAGGTCCTCACTCGTATTCGTACAGACCGCATACGTGTTCGTGTATGGCGGCGTGGATCTCGAGTAGCGACACTGTCTTGTCGAAGTGGTCGATGAGGGTGTCCGTCCCATCGCAGCGGTGCCAGAGACCGGCGTACTTTCCCTTGCCGGGTTGGATGGCCCAGCCGTCCAACCCGGGAGTGGCCGTCGCGGCGTCGACGAGCGTCGCGGTGCGTCCATCCATGTAGATCAGTGTGGGGTGTTCGTGGTGGTCGAGCCGTGTATGGCCCACGTATTGTGGCGCGTCGTAGGCCTCGACGTACTGGGCGATCCAGTCCAGGAAGGGAAACGTCTCGCTCGTCGAGTCCTTGCGGTAGTAGTGGACGACGAGATCGTAGTTGCTTCCATTGTCGACCAAAGCGGACTTCCAGCTGACGGGCGAATAGTACGTGTCGCCCGCGTACAGCATGTACTCCCACTGTTTCGTGCTGAACAAGGGATGCGTCGGCAGTGGCCCGTCGTAGGGCTCGCCGAACATTCGACGCAGGACCGAGATCACCAGGTCGGGCGTGCTCTTACGGAGGGACACGGCGAGCATGAGCTGCCTGTAGCTACCCATTATGGATGGTCCTTTATGGTGCGATCATGTGATTCGAGTTGTCGATGAGTCCGCGATACCGGGTCGGGGCTCGGTGACGCGTACAGACTAGATCGTTGACGGCTCCCGGGCCTCGGCCTTTTGTGACCTTCGAGCGAAGCGACCACCACTCGGGCGCGTCTCACGTGATTCAGTCCCGTTGGCGTGGGCGCTTCAGGTACGCCGGTCTGACATCCTGGGCGGATGACTGAAGCACACCGCGGGCCGGGCTCCGACGATGATCGTCTGAGGGTGGTGTTCGATCTCGAACCAGAGGACGGTTGGCCTCCAGCTCGAAGCGAACAGTTGTGGGCCGTTCGAGTGGGGGAGGACCGCGCCCGGTTGGACAACATCCCGTTCTTCGCACGCGGCTACGCGCTGGGCGACGTCGTGGTGATCGCTCCCGAGGAGGACGGCACGCAATGGGTGAGGAAGGTCGTGGAGTACTCGGACAACTGCACGATCCGGATCCTCCCGGAGGAGAACGACGGCCAGGCCGAGGCCCGGCAGGCGGTCCTGGAGACGTTCGCGCCCTTCGGCGTCGAGGCGGAGATCATCGAACAATTCGGACTCGTCGCGCTGAACGTGCCATCGAGCGTTGACATCGAGGCGGTCAAGCGCCTGATCCTCAAAGGTGCCGAAGAGGGACGATGGGCCTATGAAGAGGGCTGCGTAACCTCACAATGGCGCGCGGCGGGGTGATCGGTGGGAGTCGAAACGAGCCACTCGATACCTTGGTCAATGTGCGGCTCTTGGCAACTCGTGACTCTACCGGGAGGTCCTGAATGGCCAGTAAGTTCACCGAGCTCGCGATCGACTGCGCCGATCCCGACGGTCTCGCCCGGTTCTGGTGCGAGGTGCTCGACTACGAGGTGCAAGACGAAGAGGACGGAGTCGTCACAATCGGCTCCCCCACGGTCCCCGAGGGCAGGAACCGTCGTGGTCCCGTGCCGCCGACGTTGACCTTCGCACGCGTACCCGAGGGCAAGACCGTCAAGAACAGACTCCACATTGACGTCAACCCGACCGACCGTGAGCAGGACGAGGAGGTCCGTCGCCTGCTCGACCTGGGTGCCCGACCGGCAGACGTCGGCCAAGGCGAGGAGAGCTGGGTCGTGCTGACCGACCCGGAGGGCAACGAGTTCTGCGTCCTCTCCGGCCGCCACCCCTGACCGAACCCGAAGCTCGTGTCTGCGGTCCACGCGAGCTGGGACGCGTTGCCACGACCTCGCCCGAGGCATGGACCACAGCCGCCTCCGTCATGACGGAGGCGGCTGTCATCTCCGGCCGCCCGGATCGGTCTTGACCGCATCGTTCGGAGTCATGCCAGGCGTGGTGCCGGCTGACCGATGCGCAGCCGACACTCGACGCGGTCGAAGCGCGGAGACCAATCGCGTACGAGTGCTGAGGCGTCGGTGATTCGGGTCGGCGAACACCGCACGATGGCGAGCAGCCGGGAGGCCGAGGCCTACGTGGCGGCGTGAACACGACCACACGTGACCACCGTCGCCCCGGCGGCACATCCGCTGACCCGGGCGCGATCTCCGCCTCATCGGTCCCCGTCCCAGCCGCGCCGACCAGGTCATCGATGGGATCACGGCGAACCCCGACGTACGCTGAACCCGACATCGACCAGGGAGTGGAGAAAGACGTGACGACGACCGACCCGACGTCCCAGGAGACCGTCGACGCCGTGATGGCGGAGCTGACCGCCCTGGAGGAGCCCAAGATCCGCGCGGTCAACGAACGCCACGGCGACGACCACGGCGTCAACCTCACCAAGTTGCGCGCCGTCGCGAAGCGTCTCAAGACCCAGCACGATCTCGCCGGCCGCCTGTGGAAGACCGGCGACAGCGCGGCCCGGCTCGTCGCGATCCTGATCAGCCGTCCCAAGGCGTACACCGCCGACGAACTGGACTCGATGATCCGCGACGCCCGAGTCCCCAAGGTCCATGACTGGCTCGTCAACTACGTCGTCAAGAAGAGCCCGCACGTCGAAGAACTCCGCACCACCTGGTTCGCCGACCCGGACCCCGTCGTAGGAAGCGCCGGGTGGGCCCTGACGAGCGCCCGCGTGGGAAAGAAGCCGGACGGCCTCGACCTCGACGGTCTCCTCGACGCCATCGAGGCCCGCATGAAGGACGCGCCGGACCGCCTCCAATGGGCGATGAACGAGTGCCTCGCCACGATCGGCATCCACCACCCCGAGCTTCGCGCCCGCGCGCTCGCGATCGGCGAACGCCTCGAAGTCCTCAAGGACTATCCGACGCCCCCCAACTGCACGTCGCCGTACGCCCCGATCTGGATAACGGAGATGGTCCGTCGCCAGTCCGCCACATGACCCCTCGTCCCACACCCGACCTCTTCTCTTAGACCCATACCGAGTCCGACGTGGGTGAGTCCGCATGGTCCTCACGCTTCGCTGCGTGAGCGTGCCTGTGGACGGTGCATGCCGCGCCGACTTCGCCTTCCGTGCCGTGAGACCGGCTCGCTCCGGTTTGGACGAGGAGACGGTGGCAACCTTCGTGGTCCCGCTCGTCGGAGCCCTACTCATTCCACATTGAATATATGGAGTCGCGATTTGAAGTTGCGTCGACCTCGCTGGTCTTGGCTTTTCTGGTCAGTGTGCGGATCTTGGCGACCATGCCGCCTCGACCCGAGTACATCAACGTCGCGTACGTGCTGTCGATGCTGATCCTGGGCATGGACAGCCTCGATTTCGAGCTCGTGCGGCAGTCGGTTCTGGGAGTGCTCGGGTTCGGATAGCGAGCAGGTTCAGTCGGAACCCCAAGCTGGGCAACAGGTTCGTGGTCATGCCCGCCTCACTGGGAAATCGGCATCGCCGGACACATGGTCACCGGTTTGCCTGTACCTCTGGGACCGCGTTTATCGGTTCCGGACCTCGGATGCGCCCGGTCATGATCCGCATCCTGCGTACGTCACCGCGATTGCGGGAGAGACGGCGGAGCCCTCGGCAGTGAAGTCGTCTCGACGTCGATGTTCTGCAATCAATCGAGGTGTGGGTCTTGTCCGAGGCATTCGAGCGTCAACCAGGCCCCGACCGCTTGCGGTCGACGCCTGGTTGACAGTTCGGCCGATATGGAGTCCGATCGAACTCGCGGCCGGATGTGTTCACTCGTTGAACCAGCCGGTGGCCTGGAGGGTGCCGGACTTGTTTCCGCCCCACCAGTAGATCATCCGGTAGGTGTGCCAGTTGCCGATGTTGAAGCCCTGCTTGTCGCAGCCGTCGTCGCCACCGTCGTTGATGGTCATGACTGTCGAGATGCTGCCGTCGACCCCGGAACGAAGCTGGAGCTGCCCGGTGACGCCATAGCCGTCGGCCTTGTTGTCGCAGATCTGGAACACGTCACCGTCATCGATGAACGTGAACTGTCCGTGGGAGTCGACGAGGGTCTTGTTGGTGGCCGCGGCGGCGGGGGCCGCAGTCAAACCCACAAGAGCCAGCGCCATCGCCCCCGCGACGGCGAGACGGGTAATCCATGTCTTGCGCATGATTCTCCCCTTTGGTGTTTCTAGTTCCCTTGCAGCCCAATCTATCCGAGTCGATCGTGTCCATCCAGGTCGATCAGTGAGCGTTGGCTCACACCTACGGGCAAGAGTGGAGGCGGGCGGGTTCGACTGGGGCCGTGGAGAAGGCACAACACGAGCGCCGCACCGACCCGGGTGCAGGGTTCGTCAACGAGGACGGACGGGTCTACCTCACCCACGATCGCACCGCCGCGCATGGCATTCCACCAAACGGTCCTGGACGCCGGAGTGCCTGCCAAAGAGTCCATTTCGAAATGTTCGATGGCGGGCGTCGCCTGGTCAGGAGGTGCCCAGGCGGTCGGCGAGTTGGGCCAGGTACAGCGATTTGGGTTCGAGTCCGGGCTTGTTCGTGCCCTCGACGTAGCCGGCCTGGTGGGTGTTGTACCAGTTGACGCTGCTGACGGCGCCGGTGGTACCGATGGCGAAGTTCTGGGAGGTCGGTGGGCGCTGTATACACAGGCGCTTGCCGCTGTCGACGGTGCAGTTCCAGGCCACACTGTTGACCGAGGACCAACCGTGGCCACTGCCGAGATCGCCGCGGTTGTGCAGTGACAGCACCCATGCCTTGTCGCTCTGGCTGGACAGTTCCTTGATGTTGTCGTACAGCAGACCTTGGCTCCAGCGCTGGTGTCCACCGGATTCGGAGTAGCCGTTTTCGTTGTAGCCGTCCAGCCAGACGATTCCCGAGGAGGTACTGGAGCCGGTGGCCACGAACGCATGCCTGGCATGGGTGGCCCATAGGCCGCGGAACAGGACCTGCTGTGCCATGCTCGCGGCGCTGAAGTTGTACCGCCGTTCGCCGATGAGCTGCGAGCGGGGATGACTGGCCCGCACGTCCTGAACGGTGACCCTGGTGCTGCGCTGCACGACGACACCGGAGACCGAGAAATGCATCAGGCTCGAGTTGCGAACCCAGGCGTCCTCGGCGCGGGTCACACTGATGCAGCTCTTCTGGTGATTCTCATCCTCGGCGGCCGGCGAGCCCATGTCGATGCGCAGGTTCTCGACACCGACGTTGCGTACCAGCCCGGCCTGGTCCCATTTGTACACATAGGATTGAGAGTAGGACTTGTTGAGGGCATTGAATACCGGGGCGCAGATGACAATGTCATTGCCCTCGATCTGCTTGATGTACCGGTTGTAGACCAGTGGTTGTGAACCCACCTTCCACTTCGGCTGGTCCTTGACCCCGCCGCCATTGATCGCGTCGAGCCACTGTTGGGTGCAGGGATGATAGATGATGATGTTGTCGCCGACCCTCAGCTTGGCCGTTGAGGCGAGGGTGAGACGGCGCGAACCCGCCTCGACGTGACTGGACGTGACATTGGTCTTTGTATCGGGCACTTGAGAGTCCCAGCTGCCCGAGGTGCCGCCGACCGAAAGGACGGCGTTCACGCTCGAATCACCGGTCCCGGTGATCACCGTGTTTACATTGGTGTCGCCGCCCTTGCCGGACCCGCGCAGCACCACGCCGCTGCGCTTGAGCTTGATGGTGCCGGCGACTTTGTAGTGACCCGGTTTCAGCAGCAGCGCGCCACGGAAATTGCCGTCCTTGGGCAGCTCACCCACCTCGTCAAGCGCCTGCTGGATGTGCGCGGTATTGTCGCCGCTGACCGGGCCGATCGTCTTGACCACTGGGACGTCCGGGAGCGGCGCCTCGCCATTGCGGTAACCGGCCCAGCTGAAGTCGGCGATCTTCTTACCCTTCGAATCGGCGGCATATATTAGCCGCCCATCCGCGCCGGGATACACGAGTTTGGACTTCCAGGTGGCAGCCGGTGTGACGTCCTCGGCCAGCGCATTCCCGGCGACGGCGGCGGCGATGCCCGCCACGGCGACACCTCCGCCGATTTTCAGCAAGCCACGTCGTGACAGTGATCCAGCCATGATCGATCTCGTACCCTTCTCTCGGTCAGAAGCTCACGATGTACCAGACCTGCATGGAACCTGCACGAGTTGCGGCCTCAAGGCTGTGCCGGAGACGTCGAATACATAGCGCGCCAACTGGCGAAATACGGTGCATGACTGCTGCTGGAAAGGCGAGGTTGTCGCGAAAGCGCAACTCTTCCAAGAAACGATCGAGTTCAGACTGGAGCTTCGGTGCGCTATCGAGCAAACGGATACGTGCTTGCAGAAGAAAGGCGGTTCAGGGTTTCCGCCAGGTTCCGGACCAGCGCGCGTGCGAGTAGATCTCATCGACGTCGACCGGGGACAGCACTCGGCGGTGCCATCGCAACCGCAGCCGTACCGCCCACGATGGCAGGACCACCACGCCCATGGGCCGCCGGCGCCACCAGCCGTGAAGCCGGGAGTGGCCGTGCACCACGATCATCGGGGAGACACTCACCGTCCGGTCCAGCGTTCGCCGGAGCACCTCGGCAACCCGGGTGGCCTCGCGCCTGGCCGCCTCGGGGTATTCCTTCCGGCGGCCACGGACGTACAGGGCGTCATCGGCGGCGGTGACCCAGGCCAACCGGAGGTGCTTGGTGTTGACCGTCCAGATCCCGCCGGGGCCGATCAGGAGATGGTCGACATCTCCACCGCCGGGCAGGTCCACATTGTGCAGAATTCGCCAGCCATGTCGTTCCAATTTATTCAATCGTCGGCCCACAATCCGTTCACCCGCCGCGCCCACCCGCCAGGAGGTGTCCGGAGTGCGGATCCGCAGCGTACGCGCGAGCACACGGAGGAAACGGTTCTCCAGCTGGTGCTTGCGGGCTATGGCCATGAGGGCCTCGCCGGGCCGGTTGCCCGCCAAGTCGGTGCCCGACGGAGTGGCGGTAAGTGTCTTTCGGGGCGTCGCCGGCTTCTCCGGAAACCTGCGTGGCGTCTGCGTTGCCGCGGACTTGGACCGCTGCCGGGGAACCGTCGCGTCGGCGGGGCGAATGCCGTTGTCGGCCATCCACCGTGTCGCCGCTGCCGCGACGATTGTGCGCTCTGCAGCCGTGTCGGCGTGAGCCTGCCTGGACTTCAGGTCGAACCAGCCCAGCGTCTGACCCTGCGGATCATCCACATAGAGCCGATGGTGGCCGTATCTGCGCCACTGTTTGACACTGAAGCCGGTGCTTGCCACCATGAACCACTCCGTCAACCGAAGAACCCAAAGCGGTAATGCTACCGATACTGTTCCGGCTTCCGTTGCGCGCCAAGCAACCTGCAATGATCACTTAGGGACGGACCCCGTCGCCGAGCCCGTTTGTTTGGTCAGGACGGTATCGAGCTCGTGGGCGTTGGAGGTGACCCACAGGATTCGGACACGCAAACGATATGTGCTTGAAGCCGTGAATGAACCCGGAGAAGTACGGCCAGCACGCTAGGCCGGTATCTACAGTGGGCTGATCGCATTACGCACACTCGATCATGTCCCTACTCCCCATTTCGCCTGCGTATCGATTATTCCATGTACCTGAATAGGGCTAGACATGTCTACTATGTCTTGTCTATCGGCAGGGAGCCCATGGGGTGTACGTCACTGCTGGTAGTCAGCGGCGCTCACGGTTCGACGCCCCAACCTGGTCAATTCAAGGAGTGCGCGTAGCGCTCGCCTCTTTCGTCAGAGCAATACGGAAGCGTCGGAACCAGCTTCCCAGCTGAGGGTCCCCTGATCTGTAACTTTGAGGCCCACCTCGGACAAGTCACGATCTTGCCGAGATATACCCCCTACTCGTATAGGGTGGGGGGTGTCACCATGTTCACCCGGAACCAACAGCTACGGCCCCTCGCGCTATGCGGCGTATGCGAAAGCCTCGGCGATCAGGTGATTCGCGCCGACCGGCGAAAGGCCTGTCACCTCAGCGTGGGCACACAATGCCGCCAGGTCCGCAGGTGAGCGGTCGGCGAAGAAGGTACAGGCCCCGAACCATGCCATCTTGAACGCGTTGCCACCATCGCCTCTGGCGGTACCGGGTTCGGGGATGACGCCGGTGTCCAGATAGGCCAGCACCCGGTCACCGTGATGTGCGTACGCGGCGAGCAGCCGGTCGAAGGCATGAGGTTCGAGCGTGTCGCCTTGGGCCAGAATGGTTCGGGCGCCGTGGATCCAGGCACCGAGCCCCATCGACACATGGCCGAGGTCTCGGGTGCGTTCGGCGTTCACCCCGTCGGGGAAGCGGGCCGGGTCGATCGGGGACAGATCGCTGGTTATCTGTGTGACGCCCCAGGTCCCGCCCCAGTGGTTCTGGGTAAGGCCCACCGAGGGCTTGCCGTTGGCGTCCAGTAGCGGCCGGACCCGGGTGCCGTCGTATCGGGAGTGGTAGATCGACTGCGCGATGCGCGTGTTGAAGTATGCCTTCGCGTCATTCCACAGATCGGTGTCCTGGACATAGGACGCGATCGCCAGCCGGGAGTCGGCGAAACTGGCGTGCCAGTTGCCGCCGTTGGACCAATCCAGGAGCGGATAGCACTCCTGGACCAGGAATCGTGTGAAGTCGGTGTCCTGGTAGTCGATCATGGCGGCGGCCTGAGCGAGGTTGGTACACGACCAACCGGCCACGAGGCGGTATTGCTGGGCTGCGTCCGCCTGCCACGAGGTCACGTTGCCTATGTCGTTGAGCCGTGTGACGACTTTGTCCCGACGGGCGGTATCGCCGTCGGCGGCCCAGAGCATCGCCTGGACCTTGAGGTATCCCGATTCGTCTCTGAACACATCACGTTCGGTGCTGCTGATTTCGGCACCGTAGGAGGCATACGACCGGTTCACGTTGCCAGCCCACGAACCGGCGAGCCGGGTGTACTCGTGAGATGTAGACGACCAGGCGTCGATCTCGGCCGGGGTGAACACCGGGTGGCCGAAGCTGAGTTCGGCTGCGGTGCCGGTCTCGGGTGAGACTGTCGATGCGTCGGCGAAGGGTGTGCTCGCCAAGAGCAGAGCGGCGATGGCACCGAGGACACCGCCGGCGGCCACGAGCCTTCGTTTCCTCCCGGCGGTGCGGGCCGTCGACGGGGACTGGCCGGTTTGGGTGCCTGGCCGGTGACTGTTCATGGGTGACGTCTTTCGGCTGGGGTGTGAAACGGGATCTCCAACCTACAGGGAATCACCTGTTCGGTTGAGCCCCATGCATACCGACCGATGCCCGGTAACGGCTGACTCAGCGCGCCCGTTTCCGCGCAGAGGGCGGTGGCGCACCGGTGCCGCTGCCGCGCAGCGTGGCTTTCGGTGGCATCTGTTGTTGCACGACAGACGCCACCCAAGGCTCAGCGCATCGCGAGTCGGTGGCAGTAGCGGGTTGTCATCCGATCTGGTTGAGGAAAGTGGACACTCGTTCGGCCGGCAGGACCGCCGCTTCCCGGTCATGGGAGGGAGATGACGAGTCGGCGAACAGGTGTTCCTTGCTGGGGTAGAGGAACAGGCTCGACCGCCTTCGCGCCACCTGACGCGATACGAAATGGTGCCGCTCGCGTTCTCGCGACGCTCTACATAGGTCTTTGTTGACCCCGCCCGTCCCATGCCCGGACAGGGTTGGACCGGTTTGATGCTCCCCAGATGCGCCCCGGAAAAGACTTCGGCCCTGACCCAGCGATGTTCTCGCTGGTCAGGGCCTCGTAATTCTCGTGCGCGAGGGGGGACTTGAACCCCCACGTCCGTTAATAGGACACTAGCACCTCAAGCTAGCGCGTCTGCCATTCCGCCACTCGCGCGTGCACGATATGTAGTTAGCCCCACGAGTAGCTACTGCCACCCCTTGGGTTTTCGGCGTGACCTGCACGCGCTGGATTACCATACATGAGCCGTTCTCGGGGGCGCCAGCGTGTATCGGGGGAAAGTGATGTGCCTGGTCAGCGCCGGTAGGGCGCGCCACCCACGACTACGAGTGGAATATCTGCGACCCTGGGGCGGTTGTGACAGCAAGACCAACTGACATGTAGTGGAGGGCAACGGCACATGGCAACCATCGACTTGACCCGCGAGAGCTTTGAGAAGACCATCGGCGAGGACGGGATCGTCCTGGTCGACTACTGGGCGAGCTGGTGTGCTCCGTGCCGTCGCTTCGCACCGGTCTTCGAGGCCGCGAGCGAAAAGCACGAGGACGTCGTCTTCGGCAAGGTCGACACCGAGGCCGAGCCCGAGATCGCTCAGGCAGCCAACATCACGTCCATCCCGACGCTCATGGCGTTCCGGGACGGAGTGCTCGTCTTCGCCCAGCCGGGAGCGCTGCCCGGCTCCGCGCTCGACGAGGTCATCGAGAAGGTTCGAGGACTCGACATGGACGAGGTCCGCGAGACGATCGCCAAAGAAAACGCCGAATAGGCATATATACCAATGAAACACGCATCCGCCGTCGTGACCGTCCCTGGTTACGACGGCGGAAGTGTTTGCGCACCCCATCATGCCCGGGCGTCATCGCATCCAGCCGGATGACAAGATGTCACGGTTGTGGGTGGGGCGTTTCTGAAGGACAACGGCCCGCTATCTGACTTTAAGGATTGACATGGACGTCGAACGCACCGCCCTTCCAGGCATTGGGCTGCGCTACGAGTTCGAGACTGTTCGCGGCCGTCGGATGGGTGTGGTGACACACAAGTCGGGTCGGCGTGAACTCGTGGTGTACGACCCGGACGACTTCGATTCAGCGACCGAATGCGTCGTGCTCACCGGGGAGGAGGCGAACGTTCTCGCCGAACTCCTCGGCGGCGCCCGCATCGTCGAGCGCCTCGCCGAACTCGAACGCCAGGTCGACGGTCTCGTCTCCAAGCAGGTGCGCATACACGACGACTCGCCGTACGAGGGTCGCTCGCTCGCCGACACTCAGGCGCGCACCCGCACGGGCGCGTCCATCGTGGCGGTCGTCCGGCACGGCGAGGTCATCGCCAGCCCGCGGCCGAGCTTCCGTTTCGACACCGGCGACATCGTCGTCGTGATCGGGACCGCCGACGGGACTGATGCCGTCCGAGACCTTCTCACCAACGGGTAAGGGCGGTACGTGTCACATACAGCCTTGGTCTTGTTCGAGCTTGGAGGGGTCCTTCTCGCCCTCGGCATCCTCTCCGCGCTCGCCGCCCGTTTCTCCATCTCTCCCATTCCTCTGTATCTCCTGGCCGGGCTCGGCTTCGGCATCGGAGGAGTCGCCCCCCTGGAAGCGGCCGAGGGATTCATCGAGGTCGGCGCCGAGATCGGTGTCGTACTGCTCCTGTTCACCCTCGGGCTCGAATACACGGCGCAGGAACTGCTCGGGACGCTCAAGAAGGGCGCCCCGATCGGTTTGCTCGACCTCGTCATCAACGCCGCCCCTGGTGTCATCGTCGGACTGATGCTCGACTGGGGCATCATCGCCGCGATCGTCCTCGGCGGTGTGACGCTCGTGACGTCCTCCGGCGTCACCGCGAAGGTCCTCAACGACCTCGGGTGGCTCGGTAACAGGGAAACCCCGACGGTTCTGTCCATTCTGGTGATGGAAGACCTGACGATGGCGTTCTACCTGCCCATCGTGACGACGCTGCTCGCCGGGCTCGCCTTGGCGCAGGCCAGTATCGGCCTCGCGGTCGCCGCGGTGGCGGTAACGGTCGCGCTCGTCGTCGCGTCGAAGTTCGGCGGCATCATCGAGCGGTTCCTCGCCAGCCCCAGCAATGAGATCCTCGTTCTCAAGGTGCTCGGTCTCATTTTGCTCATCGCCGGCCTGGCTGAGGGCGTCCACGTCTCGGCGGCCGTCGGAGCGTTCCTCGTCGGCATCACCTTGTCGGGCGAACTCGCACACAGCGCACGGGAAGTCCTCGACCCCTTGAAGGACGTGTTCGCGGCGGTGTTCTTCGTGTCGTTCGGTCTGAAGACGGACCCGACGGCGCTGCCTCCGGTGCTCGCGATCGCGGGCGGGCTCGCTGTCGTCGGCATCATCACGAAGCTGATCACGGGCCTCGTCGCGGCGAAACGCAACGGCATCGGCCGGATCGGTGCCTGGCGCGCCGGGGTCCTGCTGATTCCCCGTGGCGAGTTCAGCATCGTCATCGCGGGGCTCGCGGTCGGCACCCCGTTCGTGACGTCGGAGCTCGGGCCGCTGGTGGCGGCTTACGTGCTCATCCTCGTCATCGTCGGGCCGCTCGCGGCACGCATGGTCGAACCGCTCGCGAAGCATCGGAAGAAGTCGATGCTTCGACGGCAGGAACAGAGCCAGTTGACGAACGCGTGACAACCGGTCCCGTGGCTCGCTCAGGCGGGCCACGGGTCGTCTTCTTTTAGGCGGCCCGTGGGCGACCGGGCTTGACGATCGTGTTTATCGCCCGGTGCAGATCCGACAAGCGCACGGTGACGGTGTGGTCCTCGGTCGTCGTGGTCCTCGCCTGGGTGATCGCGTCTCGGATGATGGCGCTCGGCTTGACACCTCGTCGGTCCGCCTCGGCGGCGATCCAATCGGCCAGCTCCGAGTCCACCCGGACCGAATACACCGACGTCGCCGGGCGCTTCCGGGTATCGACCGTGGCGGTGCCCCAGTCGCGGGATTCGAGGGCCCGTCGGGCCTGGTCTCGGGTTGTCATTTCGGGCCTCCCATGAGAGAGCTCAGCATCGCGGCTTCGTCCGGGTCGAGTACGCGGGCCGAAACCACGAGATAGTCGTCGTCGCCGTCCTCGATGAGCGTGACGGTGATCCACGTGCCACGCCGATCGGCCGCCGCGATCCGCAGCACCGCTCCAAGATGCTGCCGCACTCGACGACGGGCGTACAGCACATCCGTCACGGACTGCCAATCGACGCCCGCCTGTCCCAGCGCGTCGTACGCGGCGTCATCGAAACGGTACGACTCTTCGACCATAGCTCACCTGTAGACGTTTGTAAACTTTTCGGGGTGGGGTGCCGTCGGTTGCGACGGCGTCGCGATAGGGCGACGGGGGCTTGCGATTCGGGCGCGTTTCTCTGCGGCGTTCGCCGGGTCGTTTCGGTTCGGTTCTCGCGGCGCGGCGTCGGCGCCGACGGGTTCCCGCCCCCGCCGACGAAACTTCCACGACCAACGATCCAGGACGTACCGTCTCGGATCGGGACTCCGGGAGTCGACACTGAATGCTCTGAAGTGGACGGGTTCCGTCTACCTCGCGGTCGCCTCATGGACCGTTCTGAATCGACACCCACCTCAACAACGATAGGTGTCGATGCTTTTGGGTCGGCGCTCGATGTCGACTCAGTTCGCGAACTCGCGTCCCGTCGAATGTCGAGCTCCGATGGGCGACGGCTCTGCCCGGTTCGCACCCGCATCTGTTCCAACGCTCGAATCCGTCGGAGAGATTTCTGTCGCGAGTGGCCATCCAGGCAACACGGGACCTCCGTCTCAACGCAACCGACGTCTCGGACTACACCTCGGCCCCAACGTGTGTCACGTGTGTTGGGCCACAGTGGTGTAGGGTCTCAGTGCGGGTGTCTCGATGCTCCTGAATCGACTCTCCCCGATCTCGCCTCGGTGTGCGAGTGCCATCGGCACGATTCCCATCGAGGATTCACTGTCGTCGAACACTGTCGTAAGGTGACCCCCATTGCGGTATGCACATGCGTCGAATACGATGTGTGGGCTCATTGTGGCAACGGGAAAGCACGCCGACTGTCGTTCACTCTTCCTCACGCGAAAAGGTCATGACACGTGTCCCAGTTTAAGAACTCTCCGGTGGTCATCAAGGTCCTGCGGGCTCTCGGTACGGGAGAAAGCCTGACCGCCAAGGAAGTCCGAGCCCGGACTGGAAGCGAAGTCAAACAGTCTCATCGGGACAAACTCACCGATGCCGGCTTCGTCACCGTCGACGTGGCCGGTCGGACGTACACGTACACGCTGACATCCGACGGCATGGCATACGTCAAGGACGAACTCGGCGGACCCACGGAACCTCCGGCACCCGGAGCACTGTCCGACAAGGAGCGCGTCGCGCTGTTCGCCCTCCTGTCATCGGAACCGCAGGTCTCGAACGCGGACATCAAGCGTCTCATCGGGACGACCATCGGCCCCGCCGTCCGTTCGGCCCTTGAGGAGAAGGGCCTCGCCGTCATCCTTGAACGGCCGATCCGTTTCGAACTCACCGAGAAGGGCTGGCGCGTCGCGGAGGAGGAACTCTCCCGCCCCGCCGACGCGGGCGACCCCCCGCTGCTGAAGCTGCTCCACCACACCAGTGCCCGGTGGCTGTCCGTCCTGCGTGGTCACAAGCTCGGCCTCGTCGACATGTACGTCGATGCTCCGATCTCCACGGTCGTCGAGACCGAGCCCGTCGTCATCCCGAAGACCGTCGGCGCGCGGGTCATCGACTCCTATGCGGACCTCACGGCGGAGCCCGGCGGTTGGGCCAGCCTCGCGGACCTCCGCGCGCACCTCGCGGACGTCCCCCGTGACGAACTGGACGAGGTGCTCACCGCGCTGTTCCGCGATGACCGGATCAAGCTCATCGCCGAGGTCAACCAGAAGACGTTGACGGACGCCGACCGCGCGGCCGCTCTGCACATCGTCGGCGACGACAAGCATCTCTACTCGGTGGGATAGGCATGGACGCACGGGAGCGGAAAGTGTTGACGGCGCTGCGTTTCGATGCGGTGCCAACCGAGAAGACACTATGGAGAGGGTTTCTGCCGCACGTCAACGGCCTGAATCAGGCCGCCTATGACCGGGTTCGGCACGAGCTGACGGCGCTCCAATCGGACTCCGTGGTCGACTCGCCAGCGGGGCTCGTCGTCCACGGTGAATTCGGTTCCGGCAAGAGCCACCTCATCTGGTGGGCGCGCCGCCTCATCGCCGGATTCGGCGGCTATTACTTCAATATCCATCCCGACGGCCGCAGCGAGACGCTGTGGAGACGTGTCGTGTCCTCAATAGTCAGCGACCTGCATGAGCCGGTCGAGCTCCATCAGTTCCCCATCCCTCCGACCACCCAGTTGACGCTGGTCGTCCAACGGCTCGCACGCCGGGTAGAGCTTCCCGAGACGGCCCAAGCGATCTTGTCCGGACGGGAAGCGGCGTCGGACGACGTCATCCGGGCACAACTGCGCGAATTCGCCGATCGCCTGCGCGATGTCCATCCCAGCCGCGACCTGCGCAACGTCGGCTTGGCGCTCGCCCTGGCCGCCGTCCGTCAGGACGACGCCCAAGCCGCGGCCTGGGCGTTCTTCCACGACAACGAGGACGAACTCGACACCCGGGGCGACTGGGGACTACGACCGATTCGCCCTGGTGCGCCGGACGAGATCGTTCGTCATCTGTCCACTCTGTTGGCGATGACGGGCCCGTCCCTGTTCGTCGTCGACCAGATCGATGACCTGGTCGCGGGATCTGCGGCGTCGACCCGCGTCGCCTCAAGTGACACAGCTGGTGCCGACCTCGCCACCGGTCTCATGACCATCCGAGAGAAGCTCACCCGCAGCATCACCCTCATCTCCTGCCTCGATCACACCTGGCGAGTCATCAAAGAAGGGGCGACCCGGTCCGCGATCGACCGCTTCCACGAGGCGATGAGCCTGAAACCGATCCCGAGCCCCGATGTCGGTCGGCGTCTCATCGCGACCTTCCTCGCACGGCAGTTCGACGAGCTCGATTTCGTCGCGCCCTACCCGACCTGGCCCGTCCCTCCCGACGCGTTCGAGTCGGTCAAGGGGTTCCGTCCCCGTCGGCTCATCCAACTGGTCGAGGCGTACGTGCGCAGGTGCTTGGAAGCCGACGAGCTCGTACCGATCGAGCAGCTCTCCGAACCCGTCGGGAAGTCGACGGAGCCGGAGGCGTCCGACCCCGTCGTCACGCGGACCCATGACCGTTTCGCCGACCACCGGCGATCGGTCATCTTGGACGAACTGAAGCAGACCTCGGCGGAGAAGGACGTCGCGGCGGTCCTGACCGCCGCCGTTCGCGCCCTCGCGATCGAACGCGGTGTGGAATGGGAGGTCCGGGACAACTGCCGGGGCGCCGGCAGCCCGTCGATCCACTGTGAGGTGAAGACTCCCGATGGGGCGAAGCTGTACCTGCGCGGCATCAACACGAAGCACGCCGCGACCGTAGGTTCCAGGCTCGACAAGGCCCGGGCCGTCGCCTACGACGGCCAAACCGACTCCCACCTCATCATTGTCAGAACCAACCCGTGGGGTCAGACACCACGGGTGCGCGAGGCATCGATAGACGTCGAGAACGCCGGCGGAATCATCGTGGACCTGAATGACAACGACCTGCGTACGCTCCGGGCCGTTCATCTCACGACCGTCGGCGATGCACCCGGTGTGCGCGAATGGTTGCGGCAGCACCGCCCCGTCGGATCGACCGCGCTCGCGACGGCTGTCGATCGGTTCGCCGAGCCACCGGACGACGCGCTCCCGGCGATGCCGGTGCCGGGCCCGTCGCCGGCGNGGGGGAGAACGGCGGCCCCGACGCCACCCAGCGTGACCCGCATCCGGTGATGCCCGAGGTCGGGCCGAATACGATCCCGCTCGGCACGGACAACGATGGTCGCGCGGTCACGGTGGAACTCGAATCGCTGCGCAAGCACGTCGCGGTGTTCGCCGGATCCGGATCCGGCAAGACCGTCCTGTTGCGACGCATTATCGAGGAGTGCGCGCTTCGCGGCGTCAGCACGATCGTGCTCGACCCGAACAACGACCTCGCCCGGCTCGGCGACGCGTGGCCCGTCGAACCGGACGGTTGGTGGCCGGGAGACGACGCGCGCTCGCGGGAATACCTGGCCGGTTCCGAGGTCGTGGTGTGGACGCCCGGCGTCTCGAAGGGTAGACCGCTGACGCTGGAACCGTTTCCGGACTTCGCGGCCGTTCGGGACGATCGCGACGAGTTGCGGCTCGCGGTCGACACGGCGGTGGCGTCCCTGGCGCCACGGGCCCGGATCGACGGTGAAAGCCATGTGAAAGACGGTCGCCGTGCCGTACTACGCGAGACACTCATGTACTTCGCGCGGCACGGCGGCGGCGATCTCGATCGACTCATCGAGCTCCTCGCCGACCCGCCCGACGACGTCCTCGACCTGCCGTCGGCGGGCAAACATGCCAGCTATGTCGCGTCCGCGCTCTCATACGCCCGCTCGAACGATCCGTTGTTCGACGGCGAGGGCACCGTTTTCGACCCGAACCGTCTGCTGACCCCGACCGACGGCTTCCGCGCGCGAGTGTCCGTCATCAACCTGGCGGGCGTTCCGGACGAGAACCGGCCCGCGTTCATCAATCGCCTCCAGATGGCGTTGTTCTCCTGGATCAAACGTAACCCGGCCCGGGACAAGCCGCTCAGTGGACTGTTCGTGATGGACGAGGCGCAGACCTTCATTCCGTCAGGGAAGACGACGCCGTGCACCGAAAGCACCCGGAACCTGGCGTCACAGGCGCGGAAGTACGGCCTCGGCCTGGTGTACGCGACGCAGGCGCCGCGCGGGATCGACAACCGCATCACCGGAAACGCGGCGACGCACGTCTACGGCCGTGTCACCGTTCCCGCGCAGATGGCCGCGGTGCAGGACATGGCCCGCGCCCGGGGAGGGGAACCACCGAAGGTCGCGGTCTTGACGGCGGGGCAGTTCTACTCGTCGCTGGAAGGTCAACCGATGACGCGGATGACCGTGCCGATGTGCCTCAGTCACCATGGCGCACCGCTGGAAGACACCGAGATCGTGGAACGAGCCCGCACGCGTCAGTAGGGAACAAGATGGACAAAGTGATCCGCCAGTTGATGACCGAGTTCTGCGATGATCGCGATCTCGCCGCCTGGAGGCCAGACGAACAGTTCGAGGCGTTTACGGCCCACTGTGTACTCAGCGAGTACACGTTCGACTCGTTCAACGCCGCCGACTTCCGGATCGGCGGGAGCGCTGACGGAGGCATCGACTCGTACGCGGTCGCCATCGGCGAAAAGCTCTTCCGAGACCCCGCACAGCTGGAGGACTGCTTCGAGTTGTCCGGTGATCTGTCGCCGACCGTGATCATCGTCCAGGCGAAGACATCGGCCAAAATGGACCGCAAGATCATCTCGGATCTTCGGGTGCGCGTCGAGAACATCCTGCGGACGGACATCGCGCTCGACAACGCCGCCGACGTCGAACCGCTCCGCGAGTGCCTGCGTGTCATGCGCAAACGCATGGACCGTCTCAGCGATCGTGGGGTCCGGCTCGTCGTCGTGTACGCCAACACATCGACGCAGGCGAACTCGGAGATGCTGTCCGAGGCGAACCGCGCGAAAGAGGCGCTCACCGGCACCGGGGTCGTGCACGAAGTCGAGTTCCAGTGCCTGGGACGCGACGCGTTGACGCAGCTGTACGAGCGGGCGCAGTCGTCGGCCACGGCGAAGCTGACGTTTCTGAGTCACTACGAGTTGCCAGCCGCGCCCGGTGTCACTCGGGCGCGGCAGGGCGTCGTCTCGGCGGCTGATCTGGTTGCGGCCCTTGCCGACGAGAACGGCTCGCCGAACTCCACGCTGTTCAGCGAGAACATTCGCGAGTATCAGCCGACCGCGCCCGTCAACGAGGAAATTCGCGCGACGTTGCGTGATGAGGCGAAGCGTCGGCGCTTCGCGGTCCTCAACAACGGTGTGACGATCGTGGCGCGTTCCCTGCGCGCCTGGAACGATTCTCGCGTCGTGATGCGGGACTTCCAAGTGGTCAACGGCTGTCAGACGTGCCACGTGCTGGCCGAGGAACGGGATCATCTCGACGACGTCGCCGTAAAGGTGCAGCTCATCGAGTGCGATGACGACGACGTCGTCAATGACATCGTGACGGCGACGAATCGTCAAACCGAGATACCCCGGGTCTACTTCATCAACCGGAACAAGCTGATCCGTCGCCTCGAGGTGCACTACCGCAGCCAGCTGTCGGACGACCGGCAGCTCTACTTCGGTCGGCGACCGGGCAAGCGATCCAGCTTGCGCGTCGGCGTCATCAGTCTGAATCAGCAGCTGCGCGCTCATATCGCGATGTTCGGCAAACTTCCGCCGTCGAGTGATCACCGAGACCTCGGCAGTGACTTCGACAAGCTGTTCGGTCAGGCCTCCGAAGAGGACTTCTATCTCGCGGCCTCGGCGTTGTACCGCTGGGAATGGCTGGTGAGCACTCGCCGAGTCAACCGGAACTTTCGTCCCCTCGCCTATCAGGCGATCGCCATATTGTCCATCATGTATGGAGCTCGGACGTCGCGCGGGTCCGAATCGGAGAAGGCGGCCCGACGCGCGCGAATCGAGAAGGCGATCTGGTCGGACGGTGAATGGGAGCGGATCGGATACGACATTCAGCCGGTGTTGGCAGCGGCCCTGGAAGCGTCGTCGCTGTCCGATCCGAAGGCCGCCGGCGCGTCCTTGACCTTCGGTCAGCGCGTTGTGGAGATCGCTCGACAGCTCCCGCGTCGCTGAATCGCGTCACCAGAAGCGATGGGGGAGAACGGCTTCCCGCGTTGGTGATGATGGAAGATGGTCGATATGAGAGCACAGGATTCCCCGTTTCGGCCCGCCTGGTGGGGTACGGACCTCGCCGCCGCCGGTGTTGACGCGCGGCCACGCGTCGGCACCTACGGTGAATACGAGTTCGAAGGACTGCCGCCCGTCCCGTTCGAGCTGAGTGGTGATCTGGCGTGGCTCGCCGGTCAGCCCGCCCACGAGAAATGGGCCATCCACGGCAACGCCCTAGAGCAGCTGCCCGCGTTGCTGGAGGCCTGTGCTCGTGACGGCCTTCGGTTGCCCACGGCCTTCATCCGCTTCATGGAGTCCTCGGCGCTCCAGGATCGTGTCCGCTCGAGCACAGCCTGCTTCATCTTTCTCGACGCCGCTCCGGTGCCGTCGGCGGTCGGTGGCCGTCTGCTGAGATTCCTCTCGGATCAGCAGGGCTGCCTCTACTGGTATCTGCACATAGTGGAGGATGGTGAGGATCACTCCGTCGTCTGCTCGACCGATCTCTACGGTACGGAGGAGTATTCCGAGGTGGACGATCCCGAGGAGATTCGCTTCTGTGGTGAGTCCTTCGAGTCGTTCCTGTGCCGCTATTGGTTGGAGAACGAGATCTGGTTCGCGGCTGTGGACGGCACTCCCTTGCCCGACGTCGGCCCGGATTACATTGCGCGCTACAACCTGGGATAGTCCTCAATCTTCTCTGGTCGGCGCCGTACTGACAGACCGCCACCGTCCTGACTGGGTGGCGACAGACTCACGGCTCGGTGGGGCGATGTAGGACAGACGCCTTTCTGTGGTGACGGTGGTCGAGCCCCACCAAGCCGTAGAAACCGGCCACTCGCCCACTGAAACGACGTCGACGGGCTCGGTGTCTTGCGGTTGACAGGTGGTCGTCGTCTGTGGCTTGGTGGGGCCCTCCTGTTCGGTGGTTCGTGTCCCGGCCTCCGCGCGTCGCCCGACCAAGCCGAAACTCTCCGGCCACCCGGTAAACGTCGCAAGACCGCCCGGAGAGCACCGCCGAACACCCAATGAGGAATCAGCCATCGAGTGGTTTTCGAGCGTTCGGTGTGCTTGGAACGCGCTGCGGCCTAGCGGGTGGCGGGTTGTGGCCCGGGGTGGTTACGATGGCCGGGATGAATAATCTCTTCTCGTATGGATCGGGGGAATCGTTCTCGCAAGGTGAGTGCTGATGGCACATCACCCTGTGAACGAGGTTCCAGCCCGTCTGTTGATGTGGCAGCGCATACGCGAGTACGCGGTGCCACCGTCCATGATCAAAACCGCGTCCGAACGACGTGCCATTGGGGACTGGGCGGGTGCCTGCGCCGCCGCCCGAATCGACGTTGATCTCGATCTTCGCGCCGTCCGCGACGACTACGGCGCCGATGTCGCGACCCGCCTGCGTGCGGATCTGCGTCGGCTGGCGCCGGATCTGCTCCGCTGGCATATGCCGCGGATCGCCCCCGACGGGCGGCTCCGACCCGGCCTCACGATCTCCCTGGCCAGGTACCGGTACCTGAATGGCGCACCTCCACAGAACACCGCACAGCCACACCTGGTGGTGCGGACACCGCCGGCCTGGGCGGACGCTGGTCAGCGGATGTCTCTGGCCCTGTGGGAGGGGTCCGGAAGTGGAGCCCTCGGCAACCACCCACACCCGCATCCCGACCGGCGATTCCGGCTCGACCTGCATCGGCATCTTTGGGATTCCGAGCGCAGCCGCGAGTTGACGCGGCGTTGCGGTGCGAGCGGGCCATCCTTCGCGGAACCAGCTGTCCTACCGCATCCACCCACCGTCCAAGATGAACGGTGGGCAGTGGCGAGGTGGGCCGCGGAAGCCGAGTTGCTGTTGCGGGCAGAGAACTGTCCTCTCGGAGCCTTCACAGTGCGGGTCGGTGCGGCCGACCTCAACGTGTTCGAACTCTTTGCCCCCGACGACAGCCACGCGCCGACGCTTCGGCTGCTACGTGATCCCCTGCCACCGCAGGAAGCGGCCGCGCTTCCGCTGCTGCCTGAAGCGGCGGCCCGGGTCCTTCCCGACCTGGCGCTGCTGCGGGCTGGTCTGGTTACGATCGAGCGGATGCATCCGCTCGTCGCCGAGGCACTGTCGACAATCGACACACCGATCTCGGAGGCGGTTCCGGCTCCCGAACCTGGTGACCCTCATCAGGTGGGGTGCCGAGGTGAGGTTCACCGGATTGAGCTGCGAGGCGGGGTGCTGACCGCGATCGATCATAACCCGGCCCAACTACGCCGGGAGGAGCTGTTGGCGGCGCTTGGCGGTCCCCCTCTTCCCTGCCTGCGAGCGATCGACGCGTTGCACCGCAACCCCGAGGTGCTGCCCGCAGTTCGAGAGCGACTCGGCCACGGCGACTTCACCGGGGCTTTGACCGTGGTCGAGGGGCTGCTCGGTCCTGGCGCGATCCTCCGCGACGGGCCGCTCCGGGATGAGCTGGAATCAGCTGCGGCGCGACGCGTCGACCACGGGCTCTTCCGGTCGGGGCTGGCCGCGACACGCCATAACTCCAGTATGGACGGAGGCGAGAACGACTGGCGTGCACCACAAGCGAAGGCACCCCACCGTCCGCGGCTCGACCGTCGTACTCCTCCCGCCGTGAGACTCAAGCGAAACACACGGGCCCGGTCCCGCACCGGACTGGCCTGAAGTCATACCCGCCGAGCGCTTCGCGTTCCGCGTTGATCCGATGCGGGCGAGTCCCGTCCTTTACTGCACCCGAGGTGATGCTCATGAACCCCAGTACCGTCCTGTCCCAGCC
>NZ_CBCRZX010000006.1:152083-170133 GCF_965137155.1 Stackebrandtia soli | reverse complement strand
GCCCATGACTCCTCCCCCGCCCGCGTACGGTGCGCCCACACCGCCGCCGGGAACGTCGAATGACGAGGACGGCACCGCTGTGATCCCACAGCCGACGCCTCCCGCCGCGACTCCGCCACCACCGGCTCCGACGTCGGGTCCGCCCGCGCCGCCGGTCACCTCCGCGCCTCCGGCGCCCCCGATGTATCCGACGTCCGCTCCCCCGGTCACCTCGGCTCCTCCGGTCACTTCGGCTCCTCCGGCGCCGGTCTCCGGTGCGCCGGAGGACGCCACTCAGCGCATCCCGATGCCGCCGCCAGGCGCGCCGCAGCCGCCCCCGGCTGCTCCCGGCCAGCCCGGCGAGCTGCAAGCGGGCGTCCCGTTGTGGGGCGGTCCGCCGCCCGGCTCCCAGCCGCAGTCCGCGCCACCCGCGGGTTCCACCGCGCCGCAGCCGGCGCACCAGCCCGGCCAGTGGGGCGCGCCGTCCGGCCCCGGCCCGGTCCCGACGTCGGGTCAGCCCGACCAGTTCGGGCAGCCGAGCCAGCCGGACCCGTACGGTCCTCCAGGAGCTCCGGGTGGCCCCGGTGCACCGATGGGACCGGGTGGGCCTGGTGGACCCGTTGGACCGGGTGGGCCTGGTGGACCGGGTGGCCCCGGCCCCTACGGCCAGCCCGTCCCCGGTATGCCTGAAGGCAAACCCGCCGGTGACAAGAAGAAGCTCGGCCTGATCATCGGCGGCATCGTCGGCGTTCTCGTGCTCATCGGCGCGATCGTCTTCCTTGGCATGCAGATGTTCGCCACGCCCGGCTTCGAGGCCGGATCGTGCGTCCGTCAAGAGGACACCAACGCCGTCGCGATCAGCTGCGACGAGGCGGGCTCCGGCGATTACAAGATCACCAAGGAGGTCGACGACCGCGCCAAGTGCGAGGACCCGACCCAGCCCGTCGTCGAGCTCGGCAGCGGCGACGACATGCAGATCTACTGCCTGTCGCCGATCGGAGAGCCGGCCGGCGAGTAGAACGAACGCTGAACGGGGCGGGACGCTTGTGGCGTCCCGCCCCGTTCGCGTCCCCCGGAACGCCCGGCCCACGGACACCGTCGACCGTGACGACGGCGTCCGGAGCGGAAGCGTCCACGAGGTCACGGCCACGGCGGCCGGTCAGCCACGGACCTGATGCTCCACACGGTGTCGGATGTACTCGTCCGGATGAGCTCGGGCGATCGCCACCGCCGCCTCCACAAGGTCATGCGACTCCGACGGGTAGGCCGATTTCCAAAGTGACAAGCCGGGGAGAATGCAGCGCCGAACATCCAGGTCGTCGTTGCTCACGAACTCCCGCAACGCGATCTCTCTCCACTCACCCACGATTTCGGATGTGTCATCGGACGCCGGCCGGCTCCCGGCGTCTTGCCCCTCCGCTCTCACGTGAGGAAGCCGAAGGGGCAGAGCCGACCAGTACCAGGCTCGCGCGGCGCCCGCCCGTTCCCGGTTGGTGCCCGTCCGCAGATAGTCGAGGAGCGCGGTTTTGACGACTCGGTGGCCGAACGCGTTCAGTGCGGGCTCGACGAACTGGCGATTGAAGCTCGGATTCGGGTCGTACACCGCCGTCCTGATCAGCGCCTCGCATGCCGTCTCGGAAACGACCAGTTCTCGACTGTTCGCCTCGCGCAGTGCCACTCGTGCTCGGGTCTCCCATGTCCACGAGTCATCGGCATCCGACTCCGAGGCGACATCGAGACCGAGTACCCGGACCACGTCCTCCAGACATCGCAGGAACAGTCCCTTCCCGTCGTCTGGTCGCCCCGGCAGCGCCATGAACCCCCGCACCGGATCACCCGAGGTTGTCTCTTTCCCGTTCGCGCCCAACTCTTTCCTCCTGTACTTGGACTTGCACGGCAGCGTAGACCGAGACAAGCGGAATAGGCCCCCGGGCCGATGAGGTTGGATATGGGCATGGCTTCTCAATCACGTGTTCGCGCCCCTGAACTGGCCGGGGCCGGGTGGCTCAACACCGGCGGCGCGCGACTGGGCATCTCCGACCTGCGAGGAAAGATCGTCCTCCTCGACTTCTGGACGTTCTGCTGCATCAACTGCCTGCACGTCCTTGACGAGTTGCGGCCGCTGGAGGACAAGTACCGGGACGAGCTGGTGGTCATCGGGGTGCACTCCCCGAAGTTCACGCACGAGCGGGACGCGCGGGCGCTCGCGGCCGCCGTGGAGCGCTACGGAGTCGATCACCCCGTCGTCAACGATCCCGACCTGTCCATATGGGACGCGTATGCGGCGCGAGCGTGGCCGACGCTCGCGGTGATCGACCCCAACGGTTACGTGGTGTCCACCATGGCCGGTGAAGGGCACGCGCAGAGCCTCGATCGGATCGTCGGCGATCTGGTCGCGAAGCACCGTGACGACGGCACCCTCGTCGAGGGTCCAGGACCGCACGTCGCGCCGAAGACGGCGGACACGCTGCTGCGTTTTCCCGGCAAGGCGATCCGGTTGCCGGGAGGAACGCTGATGGCGACCGACTCGGCCAGGCACCGACTCGTCGAACTCGACGCGGACGGAGGCTCGATCGTCCGGGTCATCGGCGACGGCGAACGCGGTGACCGCGACGGCGCACCGGACGTCGCGCGTTTCAGCGAACCTCAGGGCCTGTGCGTCCTGCCCGCGACGGTCGCGGCGCGGGTCGGCTACGAACTCCTCGTCGCCGACACCGTCAACCACCGACTCCGTGGGGTCTCCCTTGAGACGGGCGAGGTGAAGACCGTCGCGGGAACGGGACGACCGTGGCGTTCCGACGTCGACTTCCACGCGCATGACGCGCTCGCGACGGACCTGTCGTCCCCGTGGGACCTGGCGTGGTTCGACGACCGGGTCGTCATCGCGATGGCGGGCGTGCATCAACTCTGGTGGTTCGATCCGACGACCGCCACCACCGGCGTCTACTGTGGCACCACAGTGGAGGGCTTGAGGGACGGCCCCGTCGAGGAGGCCTTCATGGCGCAGCCGTCGGGGCTCGCGGCCGATGGAGACCGACTCTGGATCGTCGACTCGGAGACCTCGGCGCTGCGCTACATCGAGAACGAGCGCATCCACACCGTCATCGGCGCGGGTCTGTTCGACTTCGGCCACGTCGACGGACCGAGTGCCGAAGCGCTGCTCCAGCATCCGCTCGGAGTGGCGGTCACCGCGACGGGCGTCGTCCTCATCGCCGACACGTACAACGGCGCCCTGCGCGAGTACGACCCCGGCACGGGCGAGGTCTCGACGCTCGTGACCGGGCTGGCGGAACCGAGCGACATCGTCCCCGGGGAGACGGAGCCACTCGTTGTCGAGTCGGCCGCGCACCGGCTCGTTCGCCCCGAGATCGAGCGACGCGCCGTCGGCGGTCGACGCGAGCGCGTCGTGCGCGCCGCGACGGACATCGCGCCGGGGAAGCTGACCCTGAGGGTGGTGTTCGAGCCCGCAAACGGCGAGAAGTTCGATGACACCTTCGGCCCCTCGACTCGGCTGGCCGTCACGGCGGACCCGCCGGGGCTACTCGCCGACGGGGCGGGTGACGGCACCGACCTGGAGCGCGAGCTCCTCATCGCCGATGGGCACGAGGGTGGGGTTCTGCAGATCGTCGCGCAGGCGGCGACCTGTGACAGCGAAGCCGTCAATCCCGCGTGCCACCTCACCCGACAGGACTGGGGTGTACCGGTCCGGATCGTCGACGGTGGCCCGTCGACGCTGACGTTGATGCTGCGCGGCGCCGAGCCGGATGACCGAGGCGCGTCGAACGACTGACCTCGGTCGGCCGCGTGGCGCCGACTTCGGTGCCGCGCGGCGACGTCAGTAGTCGAAGTCGAGATCGTGCAGTCGGATGCCCGCCAAGGGTTCCGGCCCTGTCTCCGCCAGAGGCCGCGTCACGGTGACTCGGGACAGGTTCGTGAAGCCCGCGTCGTGCAGGGTGCGCAAGCCCGCGACGTTGCGGGTGAACGGGCGCATCGACAGGTACTGCAGTTCGCGGCGGCGCGCCTCCTCCGTCACCCTCTCCAGAAGCAGAGTCCCGATGCCGGATTCCCGCATCGGCTCGGCGACGACCAACGGATCGACCTCACCGTGCCGACCGTCGATCAGGAGACCGGTCATGCCGACGATCAGATCCGCGTCGGTGACGGCCACCCACAGCCCGGACAGGTTCAACCGAGTCACGTAGTCCTCGAAGCCCGCACCCGGATCGGCACCGCCGAAGCCGCCGTCGGCGTACAACCGCCGATGCTCCTCGACGAGCTCAACCCAGAGATCCCGGCAATGTGGATGGTCCGCTGGCCGATAACCTCGAATGTCGACGCTCATGTCACATTCCTACTCCACCCCGGGCCGTGCTCAACGGCAATTCGACGCGCGGGACGACGCGGCGGCCCGAATCGGGCACACCTCCGGGGTTTCCGTACCGTCGACGTGTGGACCTTGAATATCTGCGCGCGCATCCACACCGACTTCCGATGCTGGTCGAACACCAGCGCATCCGCTTCACCCCGATCGACGGTGGGGTCACGAGTGTGGCGCAGCGATTGACGTTCGACGACGGTACGGACGTGTTCGCGAAGCTGCACGAGAGGGAGCCCGCCGACCTGCTGCCCGCGCAGCGGCGCGGCCTCGAATGGCTCACCGAGGCGGGCGCCCCCGTTCCCCGGGTCTGGTGTGGAACGGAGACACTGCTGGTGACGCGATGGCTGTCGTCCGGCGAACCGACGGCGGCCGGGGCCTCGGCCTTGGGTGCCGCTCTCGCGAGAACCCACCGCGCCGGAGCCTCGGCTTGGGGCGCGGAGTGGGCCGGGTACGTGGGTTCGGTCGCGGTCGACAATTCCCCGTCGACGCGGCCGTGGGCGGACTGGTTCCGGAATCGGTTGACCACGCTGCTCACGCGGTGCGTCATCACGGGGAACCTCGACGACGCCGACGCGGCCATCGTGAATGCCGCGCTGAGCCGGATCCCCGACGCCGACGACGAACCCGTCTCCCGGCTGCACGGCGATCTGCGGACCGCCAATCTGCACTGGGACGCCGCCGGGGACGGATGGTTCATCGACCCGAGTGCCCACGGCGGCCATCGCGAGACGGATCTGTCGACCCTCGCCCTCGATGAGCCGCCGCACCTCGAGTCGATCATCGCGGGGTACGAGAGCGTGTGGCCGCTCGAACCCGGCTGGCGGGAACGGCAGGGCCTGCACCAGCTGTACCCGCTGCTCGTCGACGTGGCGGCGTTCGGTTCCAGCGCGCGCGACCGGCTCATGACGATCGCCCGTCGGTACCGCTGACCGGCCCGGCTCTCGCCGTCGATCTCGGCTCGGCGAGACCGGCCATCGGCCTCGGCAACTCGGCGGCGACCGTGACGACGGCCTCCGCGCCCGTCACCGAACACGCGACGACGCGGGTGGCGTTGGCGGAGGCGATCTCGGCCGCCGCTCCGCAGGCGACCTCGGTTCCGGCGGCCGCGTGCGCCGCCGCCGCGAGCGCGGCCAGGTCCGCTCCCGTGCGGGCCCGGTGCCCCGCCGCGATGGCGGTGCTGGCTCCCGTGACGGCGAGCGCGACGACGAGAACGACGAGACTGACCGCGAGCACCATCACCGAGGCGCTGCCCTCCTCCCCTGTGGTCATGACGGTTCGCCGGGTTCGGTTGCCGCCGTGGCGGTCGCGGTTATCGTCATCGCGGGTGCGATGCCGGGAAACGGTCGCAGTGGGATGGTCACGGTGGCGGTCACCGCGACGGACGCCTCGTCGTGATCGATCGCGACCCGGGCCCCCTCGGGGAGTGCCCCGTCGACGATCGGGGCGCCGCGAGCGGCCGCGAGTGCCGCGTCCCGGGCGGCGTCGGTCGCGCGGATGTGGGTCGCGGCGGCGAGGACCGCGAACAGCGCGGCCCCTAGCACGAGGACGAGGACGGGCAGGGCCGCGGCGAGTTCGGCCGTGACGTAGCCGCGTTGCCGTGGGTCCGTCACTCCCATGTCAACGCCTTCGCGATGAGATCGGCGAGGGCCGACTCGACCGATTCCGATCCGACGACTTTGAGCAACACTCCGGCGAGCGCGACGGCGGCGATGGTCCCGACCGCGTACTCGACGGTGCTCATGCCCGCTTCGCCGGACCAGCGAGCCTTGACGAGCGCCGTGATCCTCCGTGTGCGTTCGAACATTGTTACCCCCAAATGGTTTCCAATATGGATTGTCACTGTGGTATCGCCTGCCCGATGATCGACATGACGATGGGCACGAGCCCGGCGACGATGAACGCCGGGAGAAAACACAGGCACAGGGGCAGAACGAGCCACACCCCTGAGCGCGCGGCCGACACCTCGGCGTCCAGAGCGTGATCGGCGCGCAGGTCCTCGGCCGTCGCGATGAGACCGTCGGCGAGGCCGGCACCGGTCCGGGCGCTGCGGGCGGCCGCCCGCGTCAACCGATCACCCCCGGGAACGTCTGCCCAGGCCGCGTAGGGGTCAGGCTCGCCGCACCGCAACGCCCTCTCGACGGACCGGAACCGGACGGCGAGCGAGGGCGGAACGACCTCGGCGACGGCGCCGACCGCCTCGGGCAGGGGCGCACCCGCTCGCAGGCATGCCGCGAGCAGGTCGAGGGCGAACGGCAACGCACGGGCCGCCGTCGCGAGGAAGGCTCGTCGCCGCCGTTCGCCCCATTGGCGGGCGCCGGTCCGCGCGAGCCGAGGAACGGCGACCAAGGCCGCCAACAGGATCGGTGACACGACGGCGGCGGCCGCCGTGATGGCGACGGTCGCGGCGATCGCGATCAGGACCGATCGCCGTCGCGCGGTCCGCACCGCGTGGGCGCGCCACGAGCGGAGCCTGGACATACGAGCCGACGCCGTGGACGACGGCGAGGCGTCCGGCGTCGACCGTGGGTGGATCACTCGATTCGCCCACGCCGCGCCCACACCGTGAAGCACCGCCGCCGTGGCGAAGGCGAGAGCCCCGGCTCCCGTGCCGAACAACCACTCCAGAGGTCGAGCGCCGAGCGCCTCGCCGAGGAGGATCCCCGCGAACGGAAGCAAGGAGAGTAGGCGGGCGCTCGCGGCCCCACCGGCCGTCTGCGCCAGGTTGACGCGTTCCAGGCGGGCACGCGCGCGTTCGTCCACGGCGACGCGTTCGAGGAGTTCGGCGGCGCCGACCCCGACCCGCGCCGTCAGCCTCTCGACCACGCCGAGGCGGTCGCGGAGACGACGCAACTCCGGGTGAACGTCGACGGCGTTCAACGCCTCGGCGAGTATGTCGGAGGCGGGAACGCCCGCGCGGAGGTCCGCCGCCATCACGTCGAGCCGATGCCGGGCGGCGGTGATCCGCGACGCTCGGACCGCGGCGAGTCGGCGACGCCTCACACCTCGCCACAGCGCAGCGATGTACCCGCCGACGATCAACCACGCGGGACCCCCGAGGTAGGTCGCGGCGAGCACCGCGACCATGGTGGCGGCGATCGCCACGCGCCTCCGACCGGCGCGCTCTCCGCGTTCCGGGACGGTAGTGGGCGGCACCGGTCGCGATGGCATTCCGGGGTCGGACACCGACGGCACGTTCGGCGCTTCCGTTTCGGTCTCTCGGGAGCCGGTGAGGGAGGCGGTCCGCAAGGTCGGTGTGGATCGAGTGGCCGCCCCCGACCGTGGCACGGTGCCCAGGGTCGGTTCATCGCTCGACCGGGTCAGGTCGCCGACGACCAACGGCGCCGGTACGGGCCGCTGTCGGCGCCGGTCGAGCCTGTTGGCCGCCCGCATCACGACCTCCCCGTGTCGGCGGCGGCGATGAGCTCCGACAACGTGTCGCGGGCGCGTCCGAGCCCGTTCCCGCGCGTCCACGCCGGGACGATCCGGGGCTTGGTCGAACGAGGTGCGCGGTCGATGACGCCGATCGTCTCTACGACGCGGACCGCGCCATTTCGTCGCATGTGGATGATCACGTTCAGTGCGGAGAGAACCATCGCGTGGAGGGTGGCCTCGTCGACGCCATGGGGCAGCGCGAGGGCCGCGAGCCTGCTGAGGACATCGTCGGGGCTGTTGCAGTGGAGGGTGCCCGCGCCGCCGGCGTGCCCGGTGTTCAACGCGGTCAGGAGTTCCATGATCTCGGGGCCACGACATTCGCCGATGACGACGCGGTCGGGCCGCATCCGCAGTGCCTGACGCACGAGTTCGCGCATGTCGACGGCGCCGACGTTCTCGATGTTGGCGTCTCGCGTCGCCAACCGGATCACCTGTGGATGCCTTGTGGACAGTTCGGGGGTGTCCTCAATGAGGAGCAGGCGTTCGTCGAACGGGCATTCCGACAGGAGCGCGCCGAGCAACGTCGTCTTGCCGGTGCCCGCTCCGCCGGTGACGAGGAACGGCAACCGGGCGGCGACGACGGCGCGCACGAGCGAAGCGCCGTCGACGTCGAGCGTCCCGACCGCGCACAGTTCGCTCAGGTCGCGGGTTCGCCGCGGGTGGTTGCGAAGGCTGAGATAGGGGCCGTTCACCGCGATGGGCGGAAGAACCGCGTGGACTCGTGTGCCGCCGGGCAGAGCCGCGTCCACCCATGGCCGGGCGTCGTCCAGGCGCTGCCCTCCCATGGCCGCCAGTCGAACGGCCAGGTCACGGACGATCGACGGATCGTCCGCGCCGATCTCGACGAGTTCGGGCCGACCGGAACGGTCCACGTGCGCGGGGCCGACGCCGTTGACGAACACATCGGACACATGGTCGTCGCCGAGCAGCTCGAGCAACCGATCGAGCGGCGACATCGGGGACGCCATCACGCCGAGCACACCATCTCGCGAGGCGGTGATCATGCCGCGCACACCGCCTCACGGGCCTTCCGCGTTCCGGGGACGACTTCCGCGAGAATCGCCTCCGCGGCGGGGACGAGAGCGGTGTGGCACGCGCGGACACCGAACCGTCCGCTTTCGATCAGCCGAGGAACGCGACGGTCCTCGGGGAGCTCTCCGAGCAGAGGCACCCGCAGAACCTCGGCGATATCTCGGCCGGCGGGCCAGCCCGAGGCCGAACGACGGACCACGATCCCGACGTTCCCCACTCCCACCGAGTGCTGGGCGATGACACTGCGGGCCGCGGCGACCGCGCGCACCTCGGCGGACACCACGACGACGAGCAGGTCGGCCGGGCGCGTCGCCGCGATGCCGCCGTATCGAGGCACGTCGACGATGGTGAGCTCGCTCGTCCGCCGGGACACGTCGATGACCGCCGCCATCGTGATCGCGCTCGGGGCGACGGGGCGACCGGCCTCGGCGGAGAGGACGGCGAGACCGTTGCGGTGCGGCAGGCAGTCCCGCCACCGAGTGCGATCGATCGGCCCGAGGCGGTCCGTCAGGGAGGGCCAGCGCAGGCCGACGACGGATTCCCACCCGAGAGCCAGGTCGAGGCCGCCTCCCTGTGTGTCGGCGTCGATCAGCGTCGTCTCGACACCACGGCGGGCCGAGACGAGGGAGACGGTCGAGGCGAGCGTGCTCGCCCCGGCGCCACCCCCGGCACCGATGACCGCGATGACCGGGGGCTCGGCCAGCCGCGCCGTGGGGACGAGCCGATCGCAGAACCAACCGGAGGACTCCGGCAGGCTGGCGACCTGGTCGACCCCCATCGCCAGGGCGAGCGGCCAGGCCCGGTCGTACGGCAGGTCGGCCCCGGTGAGCAGCACGAGGCCGTCGCGTACGGGTAGGCGCGCGTCGGCCACGGCGGTCGCGACGTCCGCCCCGATGACGACGAGCGACGCGGACAGCCAGTGTCGGGCCGCCTCGGTCGGATCGACGGCCGAGCGATGGTCGACACCCGCCACGGTGGCCAATCGCTCGAGCTCGGTGAGGACGGCGGCGTCCGCCGTCACGAATAGTGGACAGTGACGGCCGCTGGGCCGGTCAAGGCTGGTCGACGCCATGTGATTCCCCCGATGTGAATGGTCGTGACACCACTTCACCGGAGACACGGGCGGCGAGGCAAACGCTCCTCATCGAGCTTGTGGATAACCCACCTATTGTGGAAAACCCACAGTGGACAGTTACTTTCGGCGCCGTGTCACACCCGTGCGGCACGATCGCCTGTCATGAGCATGGACATCGTCGACGTCTTGTCTTTCCTGGCGGGCGAGGATCGCGCCGTTCCCACCCCGAACGACGGTTACGCGGTCGTCGGCTACGACCAATACGGGGACGACGAGGATGACGACGGCGAGCCGATCGAGGCCGTCGTCATCGGCGAAGCCCCCACCCTCATCGACGCTCTCGACGTGCTCGCCGCCGATCTGACCGGAGACGTCGATCCGAACGCCTTCACGGACGGGATCGATCCCGACGAGGAGCTCACCGACCCAGAACGGGAACTTCTCCGCCGGATCTCCGACCCGAGACGTCACGCCCTCGGCTGTTTCCTCCTGGGCTTCACCGGTCCGTTCGACCTCGTGACTTCGGATCATCACGAGGACCCCTACCTCGGGAACGCTCTCGTGCTCTTCCCTGGCGCCCGGTTCACGCTGCTGGCCAGCGCCGCTCCACCACACCAGGAGCAGGCCGTCGCGATCGTCGAACTCCAACCCGTCGGTTCCCTCGCCTCGGTGGGCATGGAACTGCGCATGGCCGCCGCCACCGGTGACCGGGACGGCATCGCGCGGGCGTTGAACGCGGGCGCCGATCCGAACGCCCTCGACGAGCGGGGAATGACGGCGTTGCATCACGCGGTCGCCCACCGTCGGATCGCGGCCGTCTCCGCCCTACTCGAGGCCGGGGCCGACCCGACCGCGCAGGCGGAGTTCGGAAACGCCCCGCACTTCGCGGGTATCAGGGACGGCGACGTCCTGCCGTGTTCGCGTTCGATCGAATCCGACGCGCACCGCGCGATCGTTCAAGCCCTGGTCGCGGCGGGGGCACCGGTCAACGCGACGAACCACGGCGGAGACCGCCTGCTCGACCTCGCCGCACGCGCCCGACATTACGACACGGAGCTCACGGCGGGACTCATCGCGGCCGGAGGCACCAGCGGACGACTCGCGGGCAAGACGGCGGGAGACCTCACGTCGTCACTGCCGTACGGCGACACCGAGCGCCTCCGCAATCGAGTGAACGAGCTCCGGCTGTTCCTCGACCTGGGCGGCTCCACGGCCGGAGCCCTGCCCGGTCTGTTCGGGAGCCTCGGCTACTACAAGGAAGAGGTCCCCGGCGAGATCCTGGTGGCGCTCACCGAGGTGGTGCTACGTCACCACGTCTCCGACGAGGACCTGCGGGCCGCGCACGAGGGGGCGACGAGATGGTACGAGGGGGACCGCCACCCGCAGTACGGCCCGACCGCCGCGCTGCTGCGCGACGCCGTCGACCAGAGGTAGGAGCGAAAGCTCAGAGCCCCTCCGCGACCGCCGCCGCGATCTTGAGCCAGGCCTCCTTCGTCGCCTGCGACAACATGCCGTACCGGATCGGTTCACCGGAATCGAGGAGCTTCTCGTACGGCGCCAACAGCACCGACCGAGTCCGGGCCGCGAAGTGGCGTTGGACGGCGGGCAGGTCGAGGTCCTTGCGGTGAGCGGGCATCGACACGACCGTGACGGCCCGGCGCACCAGTTCGGTCCGGCCGGATTGCTCCAGGTGGTCGAGCATCCTGGCCGCCGTCTCAGCCGAGTCGTTGCGCGCGGACATCGTGATGACGAGCTGATCCGTCGCGTCCATGGCGGACTGCCAGTTGGCGGCGCGGACGTTGTTGCCGGTGTCGACCACGATCAGCTTGTAGAAGCGGCTGACGATCTGTCGGATGTCGCCGAAGGCCTGCGAGGTCAGCATCTCCCCCGCTGTGGCCGACTCGTCGGAGGCGAGCACGTCGAACATCGCCTCACCCTGCGACCTGACGTACTGGGACAGGTCGCCGACTCGCCCCGTCGGCCCTTGGAAGTGCGTGAGGTCGCTCAGCAGGTCTCGGACCGTCCGGTTGTGGAAGTCCTGCTGGGCGCGCATCCCGAGCGTGCCTTGCGTCTCGTTGTTGTCCCAGGCGAGGACGTAACCACCGCGCCGCTGCCCGAAGCTCATCGCGAGCATGAGCACGGCGACCGTCTTCCCGGCGCCGCCCTTCGGATTGACGACGGTGACCTGCCGGAGTCCACCGAAGTTGCGACGGACGGCGTCCGTCGAGCGGAGGACTTCGCGCTCCCATTTGCTGGGCGGCAACGAGACGAGACCGAAGGTGCCGCGCCGCAGGACGGCACGCGCACCCATCGACGCGGTCGGCTTCGACGGTGACGCGGTGCGTCGACGGGCGAAGTCGTCGGCGGTCGGCGGAGTCGGTTCGCCGTACACGGCCGGAAGGTTCGCCTGCATCGGCGGCCCCGACATCGGTTCCTGCGGGACGAACACCGGCGGTCCGGACGTCGGCGGCGCCATCGGATGCGGCGCCGAGGCCGGAGGAGCCGACTGCGGCTGGTACGGCACGGCACCGGTGTGCGGCGGGTACTGGGGACCGGCGGGCGGGTGTTGCGGCGCCTGCGGAGGGTGCGGGGACTGCGGAGGGTGCTGTGGAGCCTGCGGCGGGCCCTGCGGGTACGGAGCGACGACCGGAACGGCCGCGGTGTCCGGGTTGACGCCAGGGGGCAGGGACGGCTGTGCCGGGTACGGCTGTCCGTAACCACCGTCCTGGCCCTGTGGCGGAGTCGCCGGGGTCGGCGTCCCATGGGGCGGCGTCGGCGGCCCCGCCGGTGCGTCGTTGTGGTTTCCGGCGGGAGCGAACGGAGACCAGTGGCCGTTCACACCGGGCTCCTCGCCCTGCCCACCATCGGGCGAGGGCGCACCGTCGAATGGCACGGCCCCGCTGTCGTTGCTGCGCGGATTCTCCACTGCCGACTCCTTAGCGCTTCATCAGGTCACACTGATTGAGGTATACCAGCCGCCCGCATTTCGCGACGGGCACGTCTTGTCACCTCACACCGCGGTTCACACCAAAGAGACGCGATCCGCCCGAATCAACGGTACGGCGCCACAAGACGGCCATGACCAGCGGTGGAACAAAGAAGCCTACGAGAAAAGCCTCAGGCCGTCGTGTACCAACCGGCCGCGCCGCGTTCCATCCACCACGTGCGCTTCCGCGTCAGATCGGTGACGGTCCCGTCGTCGACGTGCGGCACGTCCGCCACGGGCGTGATCGCCACGGCTCGACCGCGCGCGCGACGCACCTCGATCCGAGTGCGGCGCTTGATGAATCCACGGTGGACGAATGGGGTGGCGATCGCGACGTCGATCACTCCGTCGGCGGCGTCGGGCTCGCACAGCGGCAGCCCGTCGGCCTCCCCGTAACCGGCGTTGGCGACGACGCACGTGACGAGCGGTTCGCTCCCGTCGGACAGGATCACGTCGTCGAGCGCGATCTTTCCGCGCCAGATCCGGTCACCGCCGCCGATGCGAACGCCGTGGATCGTGACCCCGCCACCGTCATGGCGCAGCAGGTCGGTGCGCGCGACGCGCCCGGTGACGACGGCGGCGGCCACCTCGGCGGGCGTAACGGGCAGACCAAGGCCGCCCATGATCGCGGGACGCTCGGCCAGCGGCAGGATGCCGATCGGCGGCAGGTCGGGAATCGTTCGATCGTCGGGCAGATCGTCGGGACGTTTGCTCGGCGGAGGAGCCAGCAGGCGGACGGCGCGCCGAACGACGGCGCGCACCTGCGCGTCGGTGTCGGCGGCGACGATCAGCCGGGAGCCGGATGAGGAGGTCGCGTCGATCGCCGCGTCGATGGCGGCGTTGTCGGAGGCGTCGACGAGCGCGACGGACGCACCCAATCCCTTCAACGCGTCCGAACAGGCGAGCACCTGGGTGCGGGGACCGCAGCCGGGCGCGCCGTCTACGAGGGAAAGCACGGTGACGTCCACGCCTGAAAGGGTACGTCGGCGCTATCGCGGGTTCGTCGGGCGTGCGGCGCGTGTGGGCGGAGTCGCCGGGCGGGGCTACGAGAGGACGGGCGGGGCTACGAGGGGATTCGAGGTGGCACGGTGGTGACGGCGCCGCTCGGCCGGATCGAGGAGACCAAGCGGCAGGCACAACCCCGTCGTGTGCCTAGCTGGCCGCCGTCTCGCGCTGTTCGGGGGTCTGATCCTGCAGCAGGTCCCGTACCTCGGCCTCCCGGTAACGACGGTGCCCGCCGAGCGTGCGGATGGCCGTCAGCTTCCCCGCCTTCGCCCACCGCGTGACCGTCTTCGGGTCGACGCGGAACATCGATGCCACTTCCGCTGGGGTGAGCAGCTGTTCCGGGTCCTGCATTCGCGATGCCATCGTTGCTGTCTCCTTTTGACTGGTCAGGTGCGCTCCCACGGACGACCGAGAACGGTCGCCGTGCCAGTCGGTCGCTTCCGACGCGGAACGCCGGTGACAAGAGACCCGTTGAAACGCTATTCCATCGTGCAGTGTGGTGGAGGTGACGAATATAGGACGAATGGTCAAAAGTGATTCAGCCGACAGGTGCGGAGATTCCTGACATATCCGAAATCGGATGATCCGCGTCAGTTGTCGCGTTCGTGGATGCGCACGAGACGCCAGCGCTGGAGCAGCCGCTCGTACCGTGACGAGGCCGCCCCGGCGTCACCGCGAGCCAGCGCCGCCAGCGCGTCACCGAGGAGCTTCGGCGAGTCGTCGGCGGCCAACTGAGCGGCCGTCAACGTCTCCGCGAGCCCGCCGTAGTCGATCTCGACCAGCGCACGCGAATGGAACCCGGTGAGCCACTCACTTTGATGACGCATCGAGACGGTCAAAGGGTTGCCTTGACCGAGAGATTTTTTCAGAATTTCCATCGCGTTCGTCGTGCGTCGGCGCGCGCGGGCCATCGGAACTCGGTACCGCAGACCCGCAGGATCGGCGCTCAGCTCGCGTTCGTCCAGGTCAACGCACGCGAACCACCGTACCGGGACCCGCCACAACGCGATGTGCTCATGCCAGCGCGGTGAACGCCGGTACAGGACCTTGCCGCGGGCTTCCGCGAGCAGCGATTCGGAGGTGTAGGCGCCGACGAGTTGCTCACCTAGCCGATCCGGCCACGAGCGGACGGCGGCGGCGGAACGCAGGCGGATCCGCCACGGACAGATCAGCGGACCGTGCTGGCCCTCGATGACGTACGCGTGGGGGGCGATGTCGGGAAACGAGTCCCAACCGATTCCCACGGTCGAGTACATCGCCGCGCGTTGGACCGCCGGGCCGTCCTCGACGGAGACCTGGGGCCCGTTCTCCGCGTATCGGCGCCAGAATTCGGCCTGCTCGTCGTCGAAGGCCGCCAGAGGTTCGTATACACGCAGATACGCCGCAATAGGAGGTTGCACGGCGCGATCTTCGCACGTCGACCACAATTAAACAAAGGCGTGAGTGGCGGCGAGGTGGGACCGTCGAGACGGTTCGCGTCACATGATCACGAGGTTTAGTCTGACGTTCGGCGAACACCTCCGCCGACACCGAAGAAGTCCCACGAGGACTGATAAAGATCGTGGAGCGGCACATCATGGGCGTATTCGAAGCCCCCGACAACCTGTCCGGTCATGAACAAGTCGTCTACTGCCAAGACAAGGCGAGCGGCTTGAAGGCCATCATCGCTGTGTACTCGACGGCGCTCGGCCCGGCGCTCGGCGGGACCCGTTTCTACCCGTACGAGTCCGAAGACGAAGCCCTGCGTGATGTGCTCGACCTGTCGAAGGGCATGGCGTACAAGAACTCGCTGGCCGGTCTCGACCTCGGCGGCGGCAAGGCGGTCATCTGGGGTGACCCTGAGCAGATCAAATCAGAGGCGCTCCTGCGCGCCTACGGACGGTTCATCGAATCGCTGCGCGGCCGGTACATCAGTGCGTGCGATGTCGGCACCTACGTCCAGGACATGGACATCGTCGCGAAGGAGACCCGGTACGTCACGGGTCGCTCGGTGGAGCACGGCGGTGCCGGTGACTCGTCGATCCTGACCGCGTACGGCGTGTTCTGCGGCATGCGGGCCGCGGCCGAGCACGAGTACGGGAACCCGAGCCTGGCGGGACGGACCGTCGGGGTCGCCGGCATCGGCAAGGTCGGCCGGTACCTCGTCAAGCACCTCATCGACGACGGCGCGACCGTCATCGCGACGGACGTATCGGAACGCGCACGCGACTGGCTCGTCGAGACGTACCCGCAGGCGACCTTCGTCGAGTCGACGGCCGACCTGATCGCGTCGGATCTCGACGTCTACGCGCCGTGCGCGCTCGGCGGCGCGCTCGACGACGAGACGGTTCCACAGTTGACCGCCAAGATCGTGTGCGGTGCGGCGAACAACCAGCTGGCGCACCCCGGTGTAGAGAAGATGTTGTCGGAGCGCGGCATCCTGTACGCGCCGGACTATCTCGTCAACTCCGGTGGAGTGATCCAAGTCGCCGACGAAATCGAGGGTTTCAACTTCGATCGGGCCAAGCGTCGGGCGTCGAAGATCTTCGACATCACTCGTCAGATCCTCAAGACCGCAGACGACGAGGGTGTTCCGCCCGCGGTCGCCGCCGATCGTCTCGCGGAGCGACGGATGGCCGAGGTCGGTCGACTGCGGTCGATCTATCTGCCGTGACGCCGATCGCGTCGACCGGGTGACCACAGGTGACGGTCCCGCGTCGACGCGATTCGACCACAGTCCACGTTCATGTTTCCCGGTGGGCGCGAGAACAACGGTGACCAGGCGTTTAGCGTCTGTGACACGAGCGCCCATCGGGCAAACATGATGTCGGACGCATTCGGCTTCACCAATGCAGCATTTTGTCTGATTTATGGTGATTCTGCCGGAAGATTTGCCGCAATTCCTCGGTGGGCCGGGTGGGAAAGCCCCGACCGGCGCTGTACCGTAGGACCCACGAGAGATGTCAACTGTTCCGGGGCACCGACACGGTGACCCCGATGATTCTGTGCGAGGGGGTCGAGCCATATGGGGCGCGGCCGAGCGAAGGCTAAGCAGACGAAGGTAGCCCGGCGGCTTAAGTACCACTCGCCGAACACCGACCTGAACGCGCTGGAGCGCGAGTTGTCAGGCGGTGTGTCGGCCGAGGACGACTACGAAGACCCGTACGCCGGCTACGCGGACGGAGACGACACCGAACCCCGCGAAGACGACTGGGTACCGAAGAACACTCGGTGACCCGTTGGTGGCCTTCGCTCGCGAAGGCCGCCGTGTCGTTAGTCTGGCCAGCCGCACCGGCCCCGAATCCCCGCACGATCCTCCCGCATGTGACGTCATCGTCCTATGCGGTCGACGGCGGTACCCGGGTCCCGCCGTTCACGTGCCGGCCAGTTCGCGGCGTGCCCGTCCAAGGCACGACGACCGGGCCCGCCCAACTCGGACGGACCCGGTTCGATCATCACCCCAGCGTGTCCCAGAATCCGAACAGGACACCGCCGGTGACCGAGTTGGCCTCGCAGGCGTTCCCGAACTCCTGGGAGTAGCGCACCGATCGTCCGTTCCACGTGCCCTCGAGGGTCGCGGTGATCGGTTCGAACTGCTTGGTGCAGAGCATTCCCGACGGGTTGATCGCGGCGACCTCACCATTCGCGTTGGTCAGTTGCGAGCACGCCGTCATGACGTCGCCGGGGTGCGTTCCGCCCTCGGGTTGACAGGTCAACGTCACGCGAACGGCGCGTTCGACGTCCGTCGACAGGGTCAGTTCAAAGGTGCCGAGGCCGTCCTCCGAGTTGGTCCCGTCGGCAGGTTCGACTGGAGTGCCGGAGGCGTCTCCATCGTCCGGTGGTGTCACCGGCAACGCCCGTGGCGGTATCAGCGGCCCCCCAGGCGGGCCGAAGCCGAAGTCGTACGCCGTCGCCTCGGCGGCGTGGGCCACCGCGGTTCCGGCTGTTGCGATGATGGCGATGCCGGCCACCATGGCCGCCATCCTCATCGATTTCTTGGTCACGTCGACCACCCCCAACGATGCACTCTAAGCGGCGCCGCAACGATTGTGGGGCAGTTGGCGAGGACGCCGCGCCGGTCGAACAAGTGCGCCACACGCGATACGCCGACTATGCTGAGCCCATGAAAGAATCCATGTTGGACAATCTGTCGACCACTGAGCTGCGCGAACGCGCGTTCGCGC